>CAMLNJ010000506.1 GCA_946481225.1 uncultured Verrucomicrobiota bacterium
TCGCCGACGAACGCTCAAACGGCATCGTCGTCGCCGGCACGCCCAACGACATCAAGCTCGTCAAATCCCTCGTCGACCGCATCGACGTCCTCCTCGCCCAGGTCCGCATCGAGGTTGTCATCGCCGAGGTCACCCTTACCAACGACTCCGCCTCCGGCATCAGCTCGCTCGGTCTCGACGTGAAGGACAACAAGCTCGTCGGCTTCGGCGCCTCCGGACCCGGCGTTGCCCTCGGCGGCAGCGCCACCACCAGCGGAACCACGACCACCGCGGGCGAATTCGTCAGCATCAGCCGCGTCGCCAGCGGTTATGACCTCTCCGGCATCGTCCGCCTCAGCTCGTCCGGCGGAAAATCAAACTCGACCATCCTTCAAACCCCCGCCGTCACCACCACCCACAACAAGGAAGCCGAGATCTTCGTCGGCGAAACCCGCCCCGTCATCTCCGGCACCACCTCCTCCAACATCAACGCCGACACCACCAGCTCCACCATCACCCAGCAGGAGATCGGCGTGCGCCTTCTCATCCTCCCGCTCATCGGCTCCGACAAGAGCGTGCAACTCGAGATCGAGACCGAGGTCGAGGACGTCCTCGGCACCGTGATTATCGACGACAACGAGCAGCCCCGCATCGGCCGCCGCACGACCAAGTCCTACGTCAGCGCCGCCAACGGCGACATCATCGTTCTCGGCGGCCTCCAACGCGCCTCCCAATCCAAAACCACCAGCCGCCTCGGCCCCATTCCCATCATCGGCGATCTGCTCGGGGCCCGCAATCGCAGCAAGGGACGCACCGAGCTGATCTTCTTCCTCCGCCCCACCGTCCTGACCAACACCTACCTCGACAACGTCGAGGCCATGAAGCGCGTCGACTCCACGCCGCAGGCCAAACAGGTCCGCGAGGTCCTCGACCGCCGCCCCGCCGCCGCCGGTCCTTCCACCGAGCAGCCCGCGGAAACCCCGGTCCCCCAGCCTGTGGTTCCTCCCGCCACGGACACCACCACCCCCACCGGCAAGTAAGCCGCGCGCCCCCACTCCGGGCCCCGGCTCCCACGCTCCTCGCTCCCCGCTCCTCGCTCCAGATGCCCTTCACCCTCGACGCCGCCACTTTCCCAAGCCTTTCCCCCGAGGCTATCCAGGCCGTTCAGGAAACCCCGCGCGCGGAACGCCTCCTCGCCCTCGCCGGCCACCTTGCCGTCCCGCCCGACGCCGCCCTCGCCACCCTCGCCGAAGCGGCCCGACTCCCCCTCCTCGCCGACCCCGCGATCAACCCCGACCACCTCCGCCTTTTCCCCGGCCGACTCGTCCACGAATACCAGATCGTCCCCGTGAAGGTCGCCACCCCCGGCGCCTCCGCCGTCTCGCACGCCGCCGCCGAAGACCTCGCCCCCCTCCCCGAGTCCGAGCTTCACATCGCCACCCCCTGGCCGCCCACCCTGGAGATCCGCGACTGGATCGGCACCTTCACCTCGCTCCACGTCGTCTGGCACCTCGCGCCCGCCGACCGCGTGAAGGAACTCATCGTCGCCAACTACGGCGTCGGCGCCGGCTCCCTTGAGGATGAACTCGCCGCGCTCGACCCCGTCGCCAACGCCAACGAAGCCGAGGCGGACGAGGACGCCGCCGTCGTCCGCTTCGTCACCGATGTCATCGCGCAGGGTATCGCCGACCAGGCCACCGACATCCACTTCGAGCCCCAGGAGGAAGCCCTCCGCATCCGCTACCGCATCGACGGCCTCCTCGTCCCCGTCCCCGTGCCGGACAACCTGCGCCGCTTCCAGGACGCCATCCTCTCGCGCCTCAAGATCATGGCGCGCCTCAACATCTCCGAAAAACGCCTCCCGCAGGACGGCCGCATCAACTTCAAGTCTGGCACCACCGCCCTCGACATCCGCGTCTCCACCTTCCCCACCCTCTACGGCGAGTCCACCTCCCTCCGCCTTCTCAACCAGAAGAAAGAGGCCTACACCATGGACCGCCTCGGCATGTCCGCCGACGAGCAGAAGGTCATCACCAAGGTTCTCGACTACCCGCACGGCATCATCCTCGTCACCGGCCCCACCGGCTCGGGAAAATCGACTTCGCTCAACGCCTTTCTCCGCAAGATCAACTCCCCCGATCTCCGCATCGTCACCATCGAGGACCCCGTCGAATACGAGGTCCCCGGGGCCAACCAGATGCAGACCCGCTCCGAGATCGGCCTCACCTTCGCCTCCGCCCTGCGCTCCGTGCTCCGTCAGGACCCCGACGTCATCATGGTCGGCGAAATCCGCGACCTCGAGACCGCCGAGATCGCCATCCGCGCCTCGCTCACCGGCCACTTGGTGTTCTCCACCCTCCACACCAACGACGCCCCCGGCGCCATCACCCGCCTCATCGACATGGGCGTGGAGCCCTTCCTCGTCGCCTCGGCCGTCGAGCTCGTCATCGCCCAGCGCCTCGTGCGCCGCCTCTGCCACGCCTGCGCCAAGCCCGCGCCGATCGAGCGTGACCGCGTCCAGGCCGACCTCGTCGCCCTCGGCCTCCCGCCCGAACTCGCCGACGGCGTCGACGAACTCGTGGCCCCCGTCGGCTGCCGCCAATGCCGCGGCACCGGCTACCGCGGCCGCGTCGGCATCTTCGAGATCCTGCACCCGAAGCCCCTCCACGACCTCATCGTGAAACGCGAGTCCGGCCACGCCCTCACCGAGCAGGCCATCGCCAACGGCATGACCACCCTCGCCCAGTCCGGCTGGCAACGCGTCCGCACCGGCCAGACCACCTTCGACGAGATTCTTCGCGCCCTCAGCACCGCCGATTGAGCGCGCTCCGCCCACCGTGCCGTGCCGCGCGGTCAACCATCCAAGGGTCTGAAAGTCCCAAGTCGCCACCGCCCGCCCAGCTCGCCCTTCCCCTCGTGATTTGCGCCGCTTTCCACGGCGCGGACCCGACCTTCGACCTCAGACGTTAAGACCTGCGACCGCCATGCCTTCTTTCAGCTACACAGCCCGCGACAAATCCGGCGCCACCACCACCGGCGCCGTCGACGCCCCCTCGCGCCGCGACGCTCTCCGCAAGCTCCAGACGCGCGGCCTCCAGCCCACCCGCCTCGAAGAGTCCTCCGGCGCCAAGCCACGGGAACGCCGGGCCCCGGCGCGGCACGCCGCCGCCCCCGCCCCCTCCGAACCACTCGCCTCCCGCGCCTCCGCCGCCAAAAGCGAGCCCACCGAGAAAGAGCGTCTTCCCTTCCTCGAAGCCCTCGCCGACCTC
>CAMLNJ010000507.1 GCA_946481225.1 uncultured Verrucomicrobiota bacterium
AGTGGGAGGCGCACTTATGGCGAATCCACGACTACCCCGGGCCGCGGCGAACGCGAGCCGGAAGGTGCCTTTTCTCCTCGGAAATTTCCTCTCCATCCTGCTGTGCCTGCCGCCCGGCCGCGCGGCGACACCGCCGGCGGCGACACCGTTCCTTGCCCGCTCCAGCCCGGAGGGAACGACGCTGTTCACCGAGCTGCCGCCCGAACGCACGGGCATCGTGACGACCAACCGTTACGACGATCCGCGCATGTGGTCCGACCGGCACCGCGAATACCATGTCGGCGCCATCGGCACGGGGGTCGCCGTCGGGGACTTCGACGGCGACGGCCGGCCCGACCTCTTCATCGTGAGCAAGGTCGAATCCGGCCGCCTCTTCCGCAACCTCGGCGGCTGGCGCTTCGCGGACGTCACGGCCGCGGCCGGCGTCGGCGACGACAGCGGCGCCTGGAAACAGGGCGCGGCCTTCGCGGACGTCAACAACGACGGCCGCCTCGACCTTTATGTCTGCCGGTTCGACGCGCCCAACCAGCTCTTCATCAACCAGGGCGACGGCACCTTCCGCGACGAGGCGGCGGCCCGCGGCCTCGCGGTGGTGGATGCCAGCGGCATGGGTTGCTTCGCCGACTACGACCGCGACGGCTGGCTCGACGTCTACCTCCAGACCAACCTGCTCGACGCCACGCAGAGTCCCGACGGCCAGCGCGACCGGCTTTTCCGCAACAACCGCGACGGCACCTTCCGCGAGGTGACCGACGCCGCCGGCCTCCTGACGCAGCCCACCCAGGGCCACTCGGCGACCTGGTGGGATTACAACGAGGACGGCTGGCCCGACCTCTACGTCGCCAACGATTTCGCCCCGCCGGATTTCCTCTACCGCAACAACCGTGACGGCACCTTCACCAACGTCCTCGACCAGGTCCTGCCCCACACGCCCTTCTCCGCGATGGGCTCGGACCTCGGCGACGTGGACAACGACGGCCGGATCGACCTGCTCACCACCGACATGGCGGGCACGACCCGCGAGTTCACGCAGCGCGGCCTGGCGGACTCCCGCGCGCGCGCCGGCATCACGCAGAACGAGCAGGCCGGCACCGCGGTCCAGCTCCTGCACAACGCGCTCTACCTGAACACGGGCGCCGGCCGCGTCCTCGAGGCCGCGCATCTCGCGGGCCTCGCCGGGACGAACTGGACCTGGTCCGTGCGTTTCGAGGACCTCGACCAGGACGGCCGCCTCGACCTTTTCGTCACCAACGGCATGGATCGCGAGCAGAACAACCTCGACATGATCGAGCGGCGGCTCGCCGCCGTGAGCGCGGTGGAGCGCATCCGCATCACGAAGGGCAGCCCCGTGCTGAACCAGGCCAACCTCGCCTACCGCAATCTCGGCGGCCTGCGCTTCGAGGAAACCGGCCAGGCCTGGGGCCTGGACCTCGTCGGCGTGAGCTTCGGCGCGGCCTGCGGCGACTTCGACGGCGACGGCGACCTCGACCTCGTCCATGCCAACTTCGAGAAGGGCGCCACCGTCCTGCGCAACGACGGCACCGCGGGCAACAGCGTGATCCTCGCGCTCCGCGGGACGGCCTCGAACCGCTTCGGCCTCGGTGCCCGCGTGGAGGCCACGACCCGCTCCGGCACGCAGGTCCGCGAGCTCACCTCGGCCCGCGGCTATCTCTCCACCAGCGAGCCGGTCGTCCATTTCGGCTTCGGCAACGAGACAACCATCGAACGCCTGAAGATCACCTGGCCCAGCGGGCGCGTGCAGGTCCTCACCGGCCTGGCCACCGGCCGGCGCTACACGATCACCGAGCCCGACGCGGATTCCGCGGAGCCGCCGCCGCCCACGCCGGTCCCGCTGTTCGCCGAGGTCTCCGCCGCACTGGGCCTGGCGCTCACGCAGCGCGAGGAACCGCTGGAGGGCACGGTCCCGCAGCCGTTGCTGCCGCGCCGTTTCAACCGCCGGGGTCCCGGCCTCGCCATCGCCGACCTCGACCGCGACGGCGTGGACGAAATCGTCCTCGGCGCCACCGTTCGCGATGGCGCGAAAATTCTCCGCCGCGACGGAACCGCCTACCGACCGGCCGGTCCGGCCGCCCTGGCCGGCCCGCCGCCGCTCAACGACGGCCCGCCGCTGGTCTTCGACGCCAACGGCGACGGCGCCAACGACCTGCTCTTCACCGCCGGCGGCGCCGCCCTGCCCGCCGAGGAGCCCGAATACGAGCCCCGGCTCTGGCTCAACGACGGCCGCGGCGCGTTCGCCCCGGCGCCGGCGGGTTTCCTGCCCTCGCTGCCCATCAGCGCCGGCGCGGCCGTCGCCGCCGACTTCGACCGTGACGGTGCCCTCGATCTCTTCCTCGGCGGCCGGGTGCTGCCCGGCTTTTATCCCGAGACACCGGCCAGCGCGCTTCTCCTCCAACGCGGCGGACGGTTGGCGGAGGCGACGCGTGCGTTCGCCCCGGCCCTCGGCGCCGTCGGGCACGTGACGTCCGCGCTCGCGAGCGACGTGGACGGCGACGGCTGGACCGACCTGGTCGTGGCCCTCGAATGGGGCGGCGTGCGCGGCTTCCGCAACCGCGAGGGCCGCGGGCTGGCGGACGCCACCGCCGAGTGGGGCTTCGACACCGCGGGCTCCGGCCTCTGGACCGCGCTCGCCTCGGCCGACTTCAACGGCGACGGACGGCCCGACTACGCCGTGGGCAACCTCGGCCTGAACACGATCTTCAGCGCGACGCGCGCGCATCCGCTGCGTCTCTTCGCCGGCGATTTCGCCGGCAGCGGCAAACCGCAGCTCGTGCTGGCCCACGACGAGGGCGGCGCGCTGCGCCCGGTCGCCAGCCGCGGTGAACTCGGCGCGAAGATCCCCGTCGTGCTCCGCCGCTTCGCGTCCAACAACCGCTACGCCGCCGCCACGCTGGACGAGATCCTCGGCGCGGAGGCGCTGGCGAAGGCCGGTGTCCTCGAGGCCGGCGAACTCCGCAGCGGCGTCCTGCTCAGCCAGCCGTCGGGCCGCCATGGGTTCGCGCCCCTGCCCCACCTCGCCCAGATCTCGCCCGTGCAGGGCCTGGCCGCGGGCGACTTCGACGGCGACGGCCACAGCGACCTGCTGCTCGTCGCCAACGATTACTCGCCCATCCCCGCGCACGGCCGGTTCGACAGCGGCCTGGGCTGGCTGCTGCGCGGCGACGGACGCGGCGCCTTCCAGCCCGTGCCCGTGACCGGGAGCGGCTGGATGGTCCCGGGCAACGCC
>CAMLNJ010000508.1 GCA_946481225.1 uncultured Verrucomicrobiota bacterium
CTGGGAACGCCGAGCCCCGGCTCGGCCTCTCTTCGTCCGACCACCTCCTCCGTCTCGCCGCCGCCGCCGACCAGCCCAGCGAACACCCCCTCGCCCGCGCCCTCGTCGCCGCCGCCCGCGCCCGCGGCCTCGACCTCCCGCCTGCGGAAAACTTTTCCGCCCAGCCCGGCGCCGGCGTGCGCGCCACCGTCGAGGGCCGCCGCGTCGCGGTCCACCGCGCGCCCGCCGACACCGCGCTCGCCGCGCACCCCGAGGCCACGCTCGTCGCCGTCACCCTCGACGACGCCCCGGCCGGCCTCCTCGCCTTCGCCGACCCGGTCAAGGAAACCACGCCCGCCGCCCTCGCCGAGCTCCGCGCCCTCGGCCTCCGCATCGTCATGGTCAGCGGCGACCGCCGCGCCGCCGCCGAGGCGATCGCGCGCGAACTCGACCTCGACGGCGTCCACGCCGAGGTCGCGCCCGCGGACAAGCAACGCCTCGTGCGCGAACACCAGGCCCGCGGCGAACGCGTCATCTTCGCCGGCGACGGCCTCAACGACGCCCCCGCCCTCGCCGCCGCCGACGTCGGCGTGGCCATGGGCACCGGCGCCGACATCGCCATGCACAGCGCCGGCCTCGTCCTCGTGCAAGGCGACCTCCGCGCGCTCGCCCGCGCCGTGCGCCTCGGCCGCGCCACCCTGCGCAACATCCGCCAGAATCTCTTCTGGGCCTTCGCCTACAACGCCGCCGGCATCCCCCTCGCCGCCGGCGTCCTGTTCCCCTTCTTCGGCTGGCTTCTCAACCCCATGTTCGCCGGCGCCGCCATGAGCCTCAGCTCCATGACCGTCGTCCTCAACGCCCTCCGCCTCCGCCGCGCGCGCCTCTAGATTTTTGACCGCGGATCATGTCGATGAACGCGGATAAAAAGGCGCCTTCGGGTGCGTGATCCGTGCTTATCCGTCATATCCGTGGTTAAAAATCCGCCTCCTCGTTCGCGCCCGTCCGCGCCAAGCGCGGTTAAAAAACTTACCCTCGCCTAATCTTGGTTCCGCCGCGCGCTTCGGCTCGCATCACGTCCCCGCGCGTCTTTGCGTCGCGTCGTGAGCCAGTCCGCCGCCCCGCGCCCCGATCCGCACGCCCTCGCGCTCGCCCGTGCGCGCGAGAGCGCCCGCCTCGTCCTCCGCGGCGTGTTGCTCAACCTCTTTCTCGCCGCGCTCAAGTTCGCCGGCGGCGTCCTCGGCTCCACCTACGCGCTCATCGCCGACGGCGTCGAATCCCTCCTCGATGTCGCCTCCTCGCTCGTCGTCTGGGCCGGCTTCCGCTACGCCGCCAAGCCGCCCGACGCCGACCACCCCTACGGCCACGGCAAGGCCGAGCCGCTCGCCGCCCTCGCCGTCGCCCTCGTCATCTTCGTCGCCGCCGGCTGGATCGCCATCCACGCCGTCCGCGAAATCATCACTCCGCACCGCGCGCCCCACTGGGCCACGCTCCTCCTCCTCGCCTTCGTCATCGTCACCAAATGGGGCTTCTCCCGTCGCATGGCCCGCGCCGGCGCCGAACACGGCGGCACCGCGCTCGGCGCCGAGGCCTGGCACCACGCCGCCGACGCCCTCACCTCCGCCGCCGCCTTCATCGGCATCACCGTCGCGGTGGTCGCCGGCCCCGGCTACGCCGCCGCCGACGATTGGGCCGCCCTCGTCGCCTGCCTCGTCATCGCGATCAACGGCGTGCTCGTCTTCCGCCGCGCCTTCGGCGAGATCATGGACGCCGCCGCATCCGACGACGTCCACGCCCAGATTCGCCGCCTCGCCTGCTCCGTGCCCGGCGTCGTCGCGGTCGACAAGTGCCGCGTGCGCCGCTCCGGCCTCGCCCTCCTCGTCGAGATCCAAATCGTCGTCGACCCGCTGATCACGGTCTTCGCCGGCCACGCCCTCGCCCACGACGTGCAGGACGCCCTTGTGGGCGCCGGCCTCGCCATAACCCACGTCGCCGTCCACGTCGAGCCCGCCCGCCCAAAGTAGCGGGGGCTTCCAGCCCCCGTCGTCCGCACCGTGGCCGTCCTGCGCGCCCGCGCCGGAATTCCCCGATCCCCGCCTCGTCGTTTTCTGCGACGAATTAGCCCGCGTTTACTCGCTCCGGCCGAGCTATTTCCCGTTTGCGACACCGTCCGCGCGCGCCCACGCTCCCCGCATGCCCACCCGCGACCGCTCCCTGCCGCCCGCCACCAACCAACACCTCCTGCGCTGGGTGGAAAAAATGGCCGCCCTCACCCGCCCCGCCGCCATCCACTGGGTCGACGGCTCGCAGGACGAATATGACGCGCTCTGCGGACAACTCGTCGCCTCCGGCACCTTCACCAAACTCGACGAAACGCTCTGGCCCGGCTGCTTCCTCGCCCGCTCCCACCCCTCGGACGTCGCGCGCGTCGAGGACCGCACCTTCATCTGCTCCCTCTCCAAGGACGCCGCCGGCCCCACCAACAACTGGGAGGAACCCCACGCGATGAAGCGCAAGCTCAAGCACCTCTTCGCCGGCTGCATGCGCGGTCGCACGATGTATGTGCTGCCCTTCTCGATGGGCCCCGTCGGCTCGCCCCTCTCCCAGATCGGCGTGCAGCTCACCGACTCGCCCTACGTCGTCGTCAACATGCGCATCATGGCGCGCATCGGCCTGCCCGTCCTCGCCGAGATCGACAAAGGCGACAAACGCGTCGTGCCCTGCATGCACTCCGTCGGCCGCCCCCTCATGCCCGGCGAGAAGGACGTCCCCTGGCCCTGCAACGCCGAGAAATACATCGTCCACTTCCCCGAGACGCGCGAGATCTGGTCCTACGGTTCCGGATACGGCGGCAACGCCCTCCTCGGCAAAAAATGCTTCGCCCTCCGCATCGCCTCCGCCATGGCCCGCGACGAGGGCTGGATGGCCGAGCACATGCTCATCCTCGGCGTCCGGAACCCCGAGGGCCAGAAAGCCTACGTCGCCGCCGCCTTTCCCTCCGCCTGCGGCAAGACCAACTTCGCCATGCTCATCCCGCCCGAGCCCTTCGCGAAGGCCGGCTGGAAAATCACCACCGTCGGCGACGACATCGCCTGGCTCCGCCCCGACGCCGAGGGCCGCCTCCGCGCCATCAACCCCGAGGCCGGCTTCTTCGGCGTCGCCCCCGGCACCTCCGTCAAGACCAACCCCAACGCGATGGCCGCGCTCTCGAAGAACACGATCTTCACCAACTGCGCGCTCACGCCCGAGGGCGGCGTCTGGTGGGA
>CAMLNJ010000509.1 GCA_946481225.1 uncultured Verrucomicrobiota bacterium
CGATCTTGCCGGTGCCTTCCTTGACGGTGAGCATCATGAACTTCTCGATCTCGCTGCCGAAGTCGAAGACGCGCTGCCAGGCGTTGCCGCCGTTCCAATACACCCAGGTCGCGATGGTGACGTCGCGGGTGAGGCCGGAGTTGGCGGGGAGCTGGACGTGTTGGTCGGAGCCGTTGAGCGAGATGGCCTGACCACCGCCGAAACCGGCCGCATAACCGGGGGCGGCGGCGGCGCCGTGGGTGGTGGCGTGGCGGGTGCCGACGACGTCGTTGGGCGTGCCTTCGAAGGTGTAGCGCGCAACGAGGGTCTGGTTCACGAGGAGCGGCGTGCTCTCGAGATTGCCAGAGGGTGTGAGGGCGACGACTTTGTAGTAGTAGCTCGCGCCGTTCGCGACGGTGGCGTCGGTAAAGTTGAGGTTGGGCTCGGACGCGGCGCCGAGAGTCGTATAGGGGCCGGCGGCGTTCGTGGCGCGTTGGATCTGGTAACCCGTCGCGTTGGCCGTGCCCCACCAATTGAGGATGACGCGGTTTTTGCTCCACTGCGCGAGCAGGCCGCTGGGCGCGGTGCCGGCGGTCGTTTCATCCCGTGCGAATGTGAGGCTGCCCAGACCGAAAAAGTCCTGCGCCGAAGGATGGCTGCTCGGCGACGGGAACCACTCGGGACGCATGGCATTCATCGCGAGTTTGCTCCACGGCGCGGCGATGCCCTTCACGTTCGCATAGTGGTTGTAGACGAGTTCGTAGGACGGGGCGGTCAGCCCTCCGGGAAAGGCTATCGTCTCGGTGTAGGTGAGCGAGGCGTTGCGGTGGTAGACCCAGTCCGGCTTGGTGCCGAGGTTGAGCTTGGCGTTGTATTCGAAGGCTCGCAGCACCCGGTTGTTGTCGTAGCCGAAGAGATCGTCGCCCTGGTTCCAGGCCAACTGGCAGAACAGTCCCATCGCATACCAACCCCCTTGGTTATGGGGTTGATCGCGGCCGCTCTCCTCCGTCTGCGCGGTGCCATCAGGGTGGATATACCACGCGGCCCGCTCCACGCGGCCGTTTCCGGTGCCGTTTTTGAAGTAGTCGAGAGCTTGTTGGTAGACCGCCTTGTTGTCGCACAGGATGCCAATCGCGGCCATCGAGGCCATGGCGTCCGCGTCCCAATTCAGTCGGTAATGGGTGTTGCCGCCCTTGGAGTCGGGCGTGCCGAAGTGTTCCCAGAGGAAGCGGACGTTGGCGTTGTAAAACACCCGCATCATCATGTCCTTGTAGGCCTGTTTCTGCGCCTCGGGCCATCCGGAGTAGGTGCCAAGGAGCTCGCCGCCGATGGCGAACAGGTAGCCGCAGATGCCCGAGGCCAGCGCCTGGTTTGTGTCGCCGGTGACCCCGAGCAGGTCCGACCAGGTATTGGCGATCAGCACCGCGCGGTTGGCGTAGGCCGTGTCGCCCGTCAGTTTCCAGCGGAGGGCGAGCTCGTAAATAGCCTGCGCGTCCTGCTGGCTGCGGGTGTAGTTGTTCGCCGCGGCGCCGCCTCGGTTGATGTAATCCACGTTGTAGGGGTTCCAACCGGTCTGCGCATAGGAGCTGGCGAGGAGGGCGTCGTAGCTTGTCTTCCACGGCTGGGCGTTGGCGGCCACCTTGGATACCATGCGGTCGAGGTCGGTTTGCGTGTGCAGAGTGCCCGGATGGGCGAATGCGACGGGCGCCGCGGCGGACGCCGTCATGTTCACCATGAACACGCGGTCGCCCGAGAGCGCGGTCGCCGTATTTCCGCTGCGGGTGTAGGCCGTGCCGCCGGCGTAGGGACTCGAGCTCGTCCCCAGCAGTTCGAAGGTGTTCGCACTGCGCGCGATCATCAGATCGAAGCTGTAGCTCGTATTCGGATCGAGGTGGACGGGGAACGGGAGATTGAAGGTGAGGTAGGTGCCCGGTCCGTTGGCGCTGCTGCCCGTGCCGGGAGCGCCGACGCCGCCCGCCATGAAGTTCTGGATCGAGATCGGCACGTGGCTCGTGCCGCTGATTTTGCCCACGGTCACGATGATCGGCCCGTTGGTCGGGCTGAGATTCCATTTGGTGACGTTGTTGCCGGTTGCGGTGTTGCTCGTGTAGCCGGCCATCCGCACCGAAATGCTCGTCACGTCGTAGCCGTTCGCATCGCTCCCTGTCGTGAAGGTCTGCCCTTGCGCGATCCAGTTATCCACCACGCACGTGCTGGCGTCGTTGGCCGTGCCGTTGTCGGCGCCGCCGTCGGCGTTGACTCCGGAGCCGCCGATGTTCGCCGCATCGAAGGCCGCGCCGGTCCAGTTAGCGACGCTCGCCGCGCTGGTCGCGGGCTGAGCGGACGCATAGGTGATGGTGGAGTTGAAGGTGATCTCGTGGGCGCGGAGCGGGGCGAGGTGCGCGGCCAGCAGGCCGAGAGCGAGCAGCGCCGGATGGAGCGTGGCGGCGCTGAAAGACGGAAGGGGGCGAGCGGCCAGAGACATAGTGAGAAAGGAACGAAAGGAGAAAGGCTTCAGGGAAGCCCGGGGGCGACCGGCGAGGCTTAGCGTGTCCGAAGGATTCCGACACCGCAGGCAACGCCGAGGGCGGCGCGGAGTTAACTGTAACCCGAAAGGTCGCGGTTCGCCAGCGATCCGCGGGCTCGCCCGGGAACTGAAAGGCCCCAATACCCTATCCCGTTTCGTATCTGTTTTGAGCCGTGCCAATCTGTGGCATCCGTGGCCGGCTTGAACCGCATGCTCGGACGCCGAGGCAGAGCCCGGCGGCGCGGAGGCGCCGCCGGGAGGGAGCGAGGCCCGAGCGACGCCTAGGGGGATGCGAGGGCGGCGATCTCGGCTGCGGTGAGCGCGGTTCGGTAGATGCGGAACTCGTCGAGCGTGCCGGCGAGTTTGGGGTCGGAGCTGGAGGCGGAGCGGCCGAGGTAGTTGTAGGGCGTGGCGCCGAGGCCGGAGGGTTTGTTGGTAAACGTCGTGCTGGTGGCGACGGACGCGCCGTTGAAATACATCATCGCGGTGTTGCCGGAGCGGACGATGGCGATGTGGGTCCAGGCACCGGTGCTGAACTGGACGCTCGCGGGCGCCTCCAAGTTCTGGCCGCTGAGTCCGAAGCGCACGCGGCCGCCCGAGGTGCGCGGCACGAAATACATGCTGCTGGAGGTGGTGCCGTTGTTGAAGTCGAAGACCCGGGCCAGGTGTTGATCGTGTCCAGCTTCACCCAGAAGGCGACGGTGCAGTCGTTCAGGCTGCTCACCACGGCGGGG
>CAMLNJ010000510.1 GCA_946481225.1 uncultured Verrucomicrobiota bacterium
TGGCAGCTTCCTCGGCCCGATCTTTGACGCGATGTCCGCTACATTCTCTGGGGCAGCGCGACGGCTCTCGATGGCGGACTCGATGCGGCGGAGCTGATCGTCCGAGAGCTTGCCGCGGATGGCGTCGACCACGCGTTCGCCGAAGCGAGCGCCCTTGGTTTCGATCTGGCTGAGCAGCCTGTCCACGCCCGCGTCGCACAGGTTGTGGACCCACACCGTCGCGCTTCCCGGAGGGGAATTCTTCGGCGCCACGAAGTAGGTGTGCCAGCCGGCCACCTCGAAGTTGAAGGTCGTGAAGGTCTCGCCCGCAGGCGATTCCTCCACCCGTAGCGCCGTCACGATGGCTTCGGCGGTTGCGCCGGCCATGTGCAGGCGCTCGCCCACCTTCAGCTCTCCCATCGGCACCCACTCCTCGCGGTCCAAGGACCAGACGGGATGTCCCGGCGTGCCACTCAGTTCCTGTGAACCGGCTTCGCCAGGCACGGCGTAGGCGAGATGCACCAGTTGCGTGGGATGCGTCTCGAAAAGTTCCAAGACCGGCCGCCAGCCTTCCTCGCCGGTTTGGTCGTCACGCGACCAGACGCTATCTCCGACCTCGATCTCCTCGATTGGCGTCAGGCCTGTCTCCGTCTTCACGAGCGTGCCCGCGACGAAGCACTTCAAGTGCTTCAGCTCGGGGACAGGCGCTGCGCGCACGGCGGCCTCGGCGGTTTCAATGACCGCGTTGCGGCCCAGCCGCGTCGTGTTCTGCGTCGCGTCGGCCAGCCCGCCGGCGGCGCGCATCGTGGCCCGGAACCTGTCGGACGACACGAACTCCGCCACTTTCGTCGTCTTCAGGCCGCGCATCGCGTCCGCGGTGTCGCCCACGAAGCGCGCGATACGGCCCAAATTCGGGGACAATCCCAACGTGATTCCCGAGAGGCCCAGGCTCGCTCGGGAAGCCCAGCGCTCGAACGCGCTTTCCCCATAGATCGCCCCGTGCGCGTCCATTCCTTCTCCCACCCCGGGGATCATGCTCGCAGCCATCAGGCCGACCTCGCCAGGGAGCGCCACCCCGACCTGCGCCCAGAGGTAGGCGAACTTGTAGGCATCGCTATGCGTGGCCTCCTCCATCGCCCGGGCGAACTCGTCGACCACGGGCGACTCAAGAGCGCCCATTTGCGCGGAGACTAAGAAGCGGCTGGAGCCCGCCGGCAGATCCGATTCCCAATCCACCGGTCCACCGCCGGCGGCGGCGTTGAGCGCGGTGGTGGCGCGGGCGGTCAGGTCCACACCAGTCGCGTCGTAGCGACGGCCTTCGACCGTCGGCGTGTAGTGCGCCCGCACTCCGCGTCGGCCTTCGTTGGTCGCCGAGCGCAAGGTCGCCTGCAGCAGCGCGTCCGCGTAGATCGCGTCCGCCCAGCGCGAGCCTTTCTCGCCTGCGGCGATGCGTTTGCTGCGGGGATCGTCGGGGAACCGCGGCCCGAGGTTCAGGTTCAGGCGCGACAGCTGCAAGGCACCCCAGGCCTGCTCGACTTGCCTCAGGGCCCAGCCCTGGCGAAAACGCGCCCCGCTCTGATACAGGAAGAACACGTCCGAGCCGGCGCCGAAGCCGCGGCCTGCCTTCTCCTCGGTGGTTTGCGAAGAGCCGCTTTCGTTCACCCACGAACCGATCATCCCGCCGCCGCTGGTGCGCACCCACAACTCACGTTCCTTCAGCTTCAGGGGCGCCCCCGCCGCCATGACGTGGTCCGTCATCAGATAGCGGTTCAGCGCCTCGTCGGGGTCGAAGGTGAAGCGCGGACCCGCGGTCGCCAGCTCCCCGAGGTATTGGTCCTTCAGGTGCAGGGCCATCATCGCCGTCGCCAGGTTCGTCACCGCGAAGCGGCCCGCCGGGTCGAACTTACCCACCGGGTTGGACTCCGCATAGTTGTAACGATTCAGCGACTGCGGGTTGTCCGGGAAGCCCGCGAAATCGTCGATCTGGTGGAAGCGCCCCAGCGCCGGGTCGTAGTCGCGGGCCCGCAGGTGGTAGAGCCCCGTCAGCGCGTCGTAGCGCTCGCCGCGGTAGAGGTAGGCGTCGCTGCCCACCGGACTCTCGCCGGAGGCGCCTAGCAGGGTGCCGAAGGCGTCGTAGTCGTAGCGCGCGGTGACGGCCCCGGCCGCGTCGGTCTGGTAGCGCACGCTGCCTTGCGCGTCGTAGCCGTAATAGCGCGACGCTTGGACGATCGCGAGGGCGGAGGCGGCATCCATGCCTCCGGCCACGTCGGCCAGCGCCGCGGCAGCCAGCGCCACCGGGGCGGCTCCGCCGAGCGTGCCGACCAGGCCGAGCTGGCCTTCGCGATTCGAACCCCAGCCATACCATTGGCCGGAGGCGGTCAGCGCAAAGGATTGCCGCGCTCCGGCCGCAACGCGGGTGACAGAGGAAAGTCCGGCGACCACGGCGGGCGCGAGCCGGTCGTCCGCGGCGGCGGAAAGCAAGCCGGCGGCCTGTCCTTCGGCGTGGTTGCCCCAGGCCCGCACCGTTCCGTCGGCGAGCGCGGCGAGCGAATGCCAGCCGCCCGAGGCGATGGAGACGGCGGCCTTATCGAGACCGGCGACCGGCAGCGCGGCGGCGCGGGTGACGCGGGTGCCGTCGCCAAGCTGGCCGCGGCTGTTGTCGCCCCACGCACGGACCGCGCCGGAGAGATCAAGCGCGAGGCTATGGCGCGCGCCGCCGGAGAGATCGACGATGCCGGAGAGGCCCGGCACGGCGAGCGGCAGGGTGGAGGAAAGCGCGGAGTAGGCGGGCGAGCCGAGCTGAAGCGAACGGTTGTCGCCCCAGGCGTGGACCTGGCCGGAGGAATCGAGCGCGAGGGCGTGCGTCGCGCCGGCGGCGACCTCCGCGATGCCGGAGAGGCCGGCGACCTGCACCGGGACGGCGGAGGAAGCGAAGCCGCCCGAGCCAAGCTGGCCGGAATCGTTTTCGCCGAAGGTCCAGACGGAGCCGTCGGCGCCGAGGGCGACGAGGAAATCGGCGCCGGCGGCCACCGAATCGAGCGGCGGCAGGCCGGCGAGAACCGCGGGCGTGGCCTGCATCGAGCCGTCGAGTCGGCCCCACCAGAGAAGCGCGCCGTCGGCGCGAAGCGCGGCGGCGAATTCCGAGCCCGCGACGACGCGCGTGATGTTGCTCAGGCCGGGCACGGGCGACGGGGTGGCGCGGGCGGAGAGCGCGGAGCCGTCGCCGAGCTGGCCGGCGGAGTTGTCGCCCCAGGCGA
>CAMLNJ010000511.1 GCA_946481225.1 uncultured Verrucomicrobiota bacterium
GCGTCTTGAGCTTGACGAACGACATCGCGGCGGCGGCGAGGAGGCCGCTGGTGAAGGCGCCCAGCGCGAAAGGCAGGCCGGCGAGGTAGGCGAGCGCCACGCCGGGCACGACGGCGTGCGAGAGGGCGTCGCCGAGGAGGGACCAGCCCTTCAGCGTGACAAAGCCGGAGAGGAGTCCGCAGACGGCGCCGATGAGCGCGCAGACCCACAGCGCGGTGCGCATGTAGTCGTAGGCGAAGGGCTCGAGGAGTTGGGCGAAGCTCATGGGCGGGCGGTGCGGCGAGGGCGGGGACGAAAAACGGGACCGTTGAACGGGCTTTCGTGGACGTGCGGGGGGCTAGGCGCTGTTTTCAAAATAAACCGACGCTTTGCTTACGCCCTGCGGGTGAAGCGGAAACCAAGCTGGGCCCGCCTCCGCCTCGGCCGCCTTGGCCGAGCTTGGTATCCACTTCACGAAGCATCGGTTCATTTTGAAGACAGCGCCTAGGGTTTGGACGTGGTTTCGGCGGCTTTGGCGGCCTCGCGTTCGGCGACGAGTTTTTCGTGGGCGGTGCGGTCGAGGTATTCGAGGTGGCCGCCTTGGCCGAGGACCAGCGGGCGCTCGTCGTCGGTGAGCACGGTGACCTGGCGGCCGTCGTGGGCCTCGACGGTGGAGCGCGAGAGGTCGAAGTGGCGGAGCGCGCCGCCGAAGGCGCGGGCGAGGTTATCCGCGGTGAAGACCTCGGTCGTCGGGCCGCAGGCGAGCACGGTCCGGTTGATGAGCACGACCTGGTCGCAGAACTCGGGCACGGATCCGAGATTGTGGGTGGAAACGAGGATGAGGCGGCCTTCGGAGCGGAGTTCGCGGAGGAGCGAGACGATCGCCTCCTCGGTCTTCACGTCGACGCCGGTGAAGGGCTCGTCGAGGAGGATGACGCGGCTTTGCTGGGCGAGGGCGCGGGCGACGAAGACGCGTTTTTTTTGCCCGCCGGAGAGCTCGCCGATCTGGCGGTCGCGAAGTTCCCATAGGTTGACGCGGCGGAGCGCGTCGGCGACGGCCTCGCGGTCGGAGGCGCGCGGGATGCGGAGGAAGTTCATGCGGCCGTAGCGGCCCATCATGACGACGTCGTGGACGCTGACCGGGAAGGTCCAGTCGACCTCCTCGCTCTGCGGCACGTAGGCCACCCAGCCGCGACGCTGGGCCTCGCGAACGGGCGCGCCGCCGAGGGTGACGCGCCCGGCGGTCGGCGTCACGAAGCCCATGAGCGCCTTGAACAGGGTGGATTTGCCAGAGCCGTTGACGCCGACGAGGGCGCAGATGGTGCCGCCGGTGAGCGAGAAGGTGGCGTGGGTGAGCGCGGTGTGGCCGTTCGGGTAGGTGACGGCCACGCCCTCGGCGGCGAGGGTGAGCGGGGGCTCGGAGGCGGCGGGGACGGGGTTCATTTACTTCGTGGCGGCGGCTCCGAGGAAGCCGGCGACGATGGTGCGGGCATTCGTCTCGAGAAGGGCGAGGTAGGAGGGGGCGGGGCCCTTGTCGTCGGTGAGGGAGTCGACGTAGAGCACGCCGCCGTAGCGGGCGCCGGTTTCGCGGGCGACCTGGCGGGCGGGCTTGGGGCTGATCGTGCTTTCGCTGAAGACGACGGGGAGCTTGTCCTTGCGCACGGCGTCGATCACGGCGCGGACCTGCTGCGGCGTGCCCTGGGCGTCGGCGTTGATCGGCCAGAGGTAGAGCTGCTTCAGCCCGTAGTCTCGGCACAAATACGAAAAGGCGCCCTCGCTGGTGACGAGCGTGCGCTGATGCTCGGGGATGCGGGAAAGCTGGGCGCGGATGGGGGCGTCGAGGGCGCGGATTTTTTCGGCGTAGGCGGAAGCGTTCGCGGCGTAGACGGCGGCGTTCGCCGGATCGGCCTTGGCGAGGGCGGCGCGGATATTTTCGACGTAGACCAAGGCGTTGGCCGGGGACATCCACGCGTGCGGGTTGGCCTTGCCGGTGTAGGGGCCCTCGGTGATGGGCATCGGTTCGATGCCGGCGGTCAGGACGACGGAGGGGACGTCTTTGACGTTGGCGAAAAACTTCGTGAACCAGGCCTCGAGATTGAGGCCGTTCCAAAGCACGAGGTCGGCCTTGGAGGCGCGCACGATGTCCTGGGGCGTGGGCTCGTATCCATGGATCTCGGCGCCGGGCTTGGTCAGGGACTGCACGTCGGCGGCGTCCCCGGCCACGTTTCGCGCCATGTCGGCAAGGATGGTAAAGGTAGTGAGGACGCGAATACGACCTGCGGGGGTCGCGCCGGTTTCGGCGGCAAAGAGGGTCGGCAGGGCGCCGATCAGGAGGGCGAGGAAGAGGGGAAGGCGGAGACGAAGCATGGGCCTACGTTGAGACAAGGAAAGTTAGGGTCAACTAACATTTGTAGTTTGTGCGATTTTGCGTGGCCGTAAGAGCGGGAAAAACCAAAATGCGGAAGTAATTCGCGTTGCCTCCCATCCGGGCCTATCGTTTAATCTTAGGTAACTTAACCCATAAACCAAACATGGCTCGTATCTATAATAACATCACCGAGACGATTGGTAACACGCCGCTCGTGCGTTTGAACCGCACGGCCGCCGCTCACGGCGCCCAAGCGGACATTTTGCTCAAGCTCGAGTTCTTCAATCCGCTCTCGAGCGTAAAGGATCGCATCGGGTTCGCGATGATCGAGGAGGCTTTGAAGTCCGGCCGGATCAACAAGGACACGATCTTGATCGAGCCGACCTCGGGTAACACGGGCATCGCGCTCGCTTTCGTGGCGGCGGCGAAGGGGCTGAAACTGATCCTGACGATGCCCGAGACGATGTCGCTCGAGCGTCGCAAGCTGCTCAAGATTCTGGGCGCCAAGCTCGTGCTCACCGAGGGGCCGAAAGGAATGAAGGGCGCGATCGCCAAGGCCGAGGAGCTGAACGCGAAGATCCCGAACAGCGTGATTCTCCAGCAGTTCTCCAATCCCGACAATCCCGAGATCCACCGCCGGACGACGGCGGAGGAGATCTGGCGCGACACCGACGGGGCGGTGGACATCGTCGTCTCCGGCGTCGGCACCGGCGGCACGATCACCGGCGTGGGCGAGGTGCTCAAGGCGAAGAAACCCGGCGTGAAGATGGTCGCGGTGGAGCCCGCGGGTTCGCCCGTTCTCTCCGGCGGCCAGCCCGGTCCGCACAAGTTGCAGGGCATCGGCGCCGGCTTCGTGCCCGCCGTGCTCAACACCAAG
>CAMLNJ010000512.1 GCA_946481225.1 uncultured Verrucomicrobiota bacterium
CCTCAGCTTCCTCATCCTCATCGGCGTCACGCTGATCGGGGAGAGCCTCGGCCAGCACATCCCGAAGGGCTACATCTACTTCTCCATGGCCTTCGCCTTCCTCGTCGAGATGCTGAATCTCCGCCTGCATGCCAAGTCGAAGGTCAAGCCGGTCGAATTGCGCCAGGCCGTGAAGTAAGGCGCTCGTTCCGACGATGTCCGGCGAAGCGGATCTTTTCGGCGACGCGGATCCGGCGCCCCGCGCGGCGCCGGACGCCGGCCCGTCGGCCTCCGCGCCCGCCAGGCAGCCGCTCGCCGCGCGCATGCGCCCGCGGACGCTCGCCGAGATCGCGGGGCAGGAGCATCTCACGAAGCCCGACGGGTTGCTTGCGCGGCTCATCGCCTCGAACCGCTTTGGCAGCCTGATTTTCTACGGTCCGCCCGGCTGCGGGAAAACCAGCTTCGCGGAGGTGATCGCGCGGGTGACGGGCAGCCGTTTCGTGCGCGTCAACGCCGTCATGAGCAACGTCGGCGAGCTGCGCGAGATTCTCGCCGGGGCCCGTCGGCGCCCGTCGGAGCCGACGCTGCTCTTCATCGACGAGCTGCATCGTTTCAACAAATCGCAGCAGGACCTTCTCCTGCCCGACGTCGAGGAGGGCTACGTGCGGCTCATCGGCGCCACGACCCACAACCCGGGCTTCTACGTCAACCCGCCGCTGCTTTCGCGCAGCCACCTTTTTCGTCTCGAGCCGCTCGCGCCCGCGGCCGTCGCCTCGGTGTTGGCTCGCGCGTTGGCGGATTCGGAACGCGGTCTCGGCGCCACCGGCTGCACGGCGGACGAGTCGGTGCTGCTCGATCTCGCGCAGCTCTGCGACGGCGACCTGCGGCGCGCGCTCAACGCCCTCGAGGTCATCGTGGCCGGCTTGCCGCCGGGCGCGGCCGTGACCTCGGCCGAGTTGGAGATTTTCGCGCGCGAGCGGCGCATCCGCTACGATGCGGACGAGGACGAGCATTACGACACGATCTCGGCTTTCATCAAAAGCTGCCGCGGTTCCGATCCCGACGCCGCGCTCTACTGGCTGGCCAAGATGCTCGCGGGCGGCGAGGACCCGCGTTTTCTCGCGCGACGCCTCGTGATCCTGGCGAGCGAGGACGTGGGGCTGGCCGACGCGCTCGCGCTGCCGCTCGCCGTCGCCGCGCACCAGGCGGCCGAGTTTGTCGGCCTGCCCGAGGCCGAATACGCGCTGGCGCACGCCACGCTGCACATCGCCTGCGCGCCGAAGAGCAACTCGGTGACGCTCGCCCTCGCGGCGGCGAAGCAGGCCATCGCCGCGCAGCCGGTCCAGCCGGTTCCGGTCCATCTCCGCGACAAAGGCGGCAAGGCGAACAAGGCCCTCGGTCACGGCAAGGGATACCTCTACGCGCACGATTTTCCGGAAAACATCGCGCCGCAGGCCTACCTTGAAAAACCGCTGACGCTCTTCACCCCGAAGACGGCGGGCATCGAGGCGAAGCTCGCGGAGCGCCTCGCTCGCTGGCGGGAGATGCGGGCGCAGGCGCTGTCCAAGGGCGGCCGCAAGCCGCCTCCCGCGGCGGGCGGCCGTTGATTTACGGCCGCTTTGCCCGGCGCGCGCTTGCCGGAGCCGGAGGCCCGGACATGTTTTCTGTATGCGCCCCCTCCGACCGATCATCGCTCTTCTCGCCCTGAGCTCAGCCGTTTTCGCCCAAGGCGTCGCTCCCGCGAAGCCCGCCGCGCCCGCGAAACCGGCCGCCTCCGCGCCGGCCGTCTCGACCGAGAAGACGGAGGAGGCCACGATCCCGGGCGTGACGCTTACGCGGCCCGATGGACGCTTTCTCGGCGTCGAGACCGCGGGCGTGACGATGAAGATCACTTTTTACGACGCGGAGAAAAAGCCGCAGCCGGCCGACGCGATCCGCATTTCCGCGCGCTGGACCGACACGCAGCCGCGTTTCACGGTGCTGCTTCCCTCCTCGCCCGGGACGCTCGTTTCGCCCGGCGTATTGAAACGTCCCTTCAACTACACCGTCTACCTCGCGCTGGTCGGCGCGGACGACAAGGTGATCGAGACCCACTCTCTGCGTTTGCAGTGAGCGTCCTCGCGGCGGGCGCGCGGATCGGATCGGGGTGGCTGCGCGCGGAGCTACCGCCCCGACGCGGCCGGGGCGGACGACGCGGCCGGAGAGGATTCTTTTTTTCGTATCATTTGGACTGATACGGACAGTTTCTGGGTGTGGGTGCCCTTGAAGACGCCGCGGGTGGGGGTGGCGTCGAGGTAGTCGCGGCCGATGGAGACCTTCACGTGGCGTTCGCCGGCGACGCAGTCGTTGGTCGGGTCGAGCGGCCACCAGAGTCCGCCGGGGAGGCAGACCTCGACCCAGGCGTGGCTCTCGGCCGAGCCGACGAGCGCGGCGCGCGAGGGGCGGGAGTTCTCCGCGGCGAGGCGCTGGGTCTCGGTCTCGATGTAGCCGGTGACGTAGCGCGCGGGCAGCTCGGCGGAGCGGAGAATGGCGATCATGACCTGCGCGAAGTCCTGGCAGACGCCCGCCTTCTGGGCGAGGACCTCGGTGACCGGGGTGTCGATGCGCGTGCTGCCGGGCTTGTAGGCGAGTTCGTTTTTGATCCAGCGATTGAGGCGGAGGACGGATTCGCCGAGCACCTGGCCGGGGCTGAAAAACTGTTTGGCGAGTTTATGCACCGGCGCCGACATCGGGATGGCCGGCGAGGGCATCAGGAACTCGAAGAGAGCGAGTTTGTCCCCGCGGTAGATCTGGCGCGCCTCGGAGATGCTGAAGGCGAGCGTGGACGGGGGCGGCGCCCACGCGAAGGTTTCCACCTCGGACCGGCTGTCGAGGACGAGCTCGCCGTGCCGGTGGGCGATGGCGAAGGACTCGACGGCGTTGCCGAAGTAGTCGACGTAGCGGCCGACCTTGGAGTCGGGCGTGGTCGTAAAGCCGCGCGACACCAGGCGCTGGCGCTCGTCCGTCACGGGCGTAAGCCGCGCCTCCATGAACGACTCGCTCGCCTCGCCGGCGTAGCGGTAGCTGGTGCGGTGGTGAATTTGGAAGAGCATGGGGCGCCGGCATCCAAGAGGGTGGGCCTCGGCGGCGAAGGCAAGGTCGGCGCCCGCGGCCGGTGTGCGTCGCGAGGAGGCCGTCGGCGTTGGCGTCGCCGCTCCTCTTGTCGCGCGGCTCGATCAAGCGGGTGTTGGGC
>CAMLNJ010000513.1 GCA_946481225.1 uncultured Verrucomicrobiota bacterium
CCTCCCGACGACGTCTTACTATTACCCTTTGCCCATCAAGGGAATGCTACTTCCTCGCGCACCACACCATCAAGACGCTGATATCGGCGGGGTTAACACCGCTGATACGGCTGGCTTGACCGAGGGTAACCGGCCGGGCGGCGGCGAGCTTGGCCCGGCTTTCGGCGCGCAACCCGCGCACGGTCGCGTAATCGAGGTCGAGGGGGAGCTTGATCCTCTCGATATCGACGAGTCGCGCGATCTGGCGCTCCTCTCTGGCCAGATAACCCGCGTAAGTGACCCGATAATGCACCTCCGCCCGGTCCGCCGGGGAAAGCTCGCCGAGATCGGCGAAATGAGACGACACCGGCGCCCAAGGATCTGACGCCGCGGACGGGGAAGCCGTAGCACTCCCCGCCCCCGCCCCGCCCGGCGGCGGGACACAGCCTCCGGTTTCCTCGCAGTTCTCCGCAGGCTTTGGTTGGGCGCTGTGCGTGCGCCGGAAGTAGTCCGCCCAAGTGCCGACCCCAAGACCGGCGGACGCGGGCAATCGGCCTTGTTCCAAACGCGCGACCCAAGAATGAACGCGAGCGGCCTTCGCCTCCATGCGGCCAAGGCGGCTCGAGGAAACCAGCCCGCAGGCCCGGGCGTGGTGCAGGAGACGCAGCTCGGCGCTGCCGTGATTGAAAAGCAGGCGATGCTCGGCCCGGCTGGTGAACATGCGGTAGGGCTCGCGCGTGCCCTTGGTCACCAGATCGTCGATCAAAACGCCGATGTAGCCCTCGTGGCGGGCGATCACGAGCGGGGCCTCTCCCCTGCCCTTCCGGGCCGCGTTCACACCGGCGATCAAGCCTTGGCACGCCGCCTCTTCGTAGCCCGAGGTGCCGTTGATCTGCCCGGCGAAAAAGAGATTTTCCACCTTCCTCGACTCCAGCGAAGGGAACAACTGGGTGGGCGGCGCAAAGTCATACTCGACGGCGTAAGCCGGCCGAATCAGCTCGGCGCGCTCCAGCCCGGGAACGCTTCGCACCAACTCGACCTGCACGGCGAAGGGCAATGAGGTCGAAAGGCCGTTGATGTAATACTCGTTGGTCGCCCGCCCCTCCGGTTCGAGGAAAAGCTGATGCCGGGGTTTGTCGGCGAAACGGACAAATTTGTCCTCGATCGAAGGGCAATAGCGGGGGCCGACGCCCTCGATTTCACCCGAATACATCGCCGAAAGGTGGAGATTCTCGCGGACGAGCCGCGCGGTGCGCTCGGTGGTATAGGTGATCCAGCAAGGGACTTGGTCCTGCCCCGGGGCCCAGCCCAGCCGACTTTCCCGCAAGGCCGCCGGATATGAGCCTACGACCACGGCGCCCTCACCGCCCGGGGTAGACCCGGTCAACGGGTGTTCCACGTGGAACAGCGGCTCCGGGTCGCGGGTGTCATGGAACGCGAACAGCGTCGGGTTCGCGTCCCCTTGCTGCGGCTCCATCTTCGTAAAATCGATAGATCGTCCTAGAATGCGTGGCGGGGTGCCGGTTTTGAGCCGCTGCAGCTCGATCCCCGCCTCCAGGAAGCTGGCCGAGAGCGTCTTCGCGGAAAAATCACCCAGCCGGCCTCCCTCGTTCTTGTTTTGCCCGATGTGCATCAGGCCGCGCAGGAATGTGCCGGTCGTCACGACCACGGTTCGTCCGCGAAACTCGAGATCCAGGTTCGTCCGCACCCCGACGACTTGCCGGGTGCCGCCGCCATCCGGCCCGTCGGCGAAGATGAGCCCGGTCACCGTCGCCTGGAACAGGCGCAGGTTCGGCTGGAGCTCCAAGGTGTGTTTGAGACGAAACTGGTAGGCCTTCTTGTCACATTGGGCGCGCGGCGACTGCACGGCGGGGCCCTTGGATTCATTCAGGAGCCGGAATTGAATGCCGGTGAGGTCGGTGTTGATCCCCATCTCGCCGCCCAAGGCGTCGATCTCGCGGACGATCTGCCCCTTGGCCTGGCCACCGATGGCCGGGTTGCAGGACATCTGGGCGACCGTATCGAGGTTGCCGGTCAGCAACAGCGTGCGCGCTCCGACGCGGGCGGCGGCAAGCGCGGCTTCGCATCCGGCGTGGCCGGCGCCGCAGACGATCACGTCGTAGGTTTCTCCGAGGGGCATGGATGGAATCAAAAGCGTAAGGCAAAGCAGGGGAGGGCCCCCACGGGCAAAGGAATTTCCCACGCAGCGGCAAGCAGGCAGGCCGGCAGACGGGCGGACCGCCTACTTGCCGATACAAAAAGTGGCGAAGAGCGAATCCAGCATCCGCTCGTTATCGATACGGCCCGCGATTTCTCCCAACGCATCCAAGCCGGCGCGGAGGTCCGCCGACACCAACTCGATGGGCTGGGGCGGCACCGCGCGCAGCCCTTGGAGGGCGACGCGCAGGCTGGCCTCCGCCCGGCGGAGGGCGTCGGCATGGCGGGCGTTGACGGCGAGATGCTCCTCCTGCGCGAGCCCCGGAGCCAGGGAATCGGCCCGCGCGACGATAGTCACCCGCAACTCCTCCAGGCCTTCACCCGTGCGAGCGGAGACATGGATCTGCGGAAGAAGGGAAGCCGTCAAAGGCGGGTCCGGCAGCAGGTCGACCTTGTTAAGGACGAGCAGCGTGTTGTCCGGTCGGAGCAGCGCATTCGTCTCCGCGGGTAGAGTAGGGAGGGGGAGCGTCGCGTCCGCCACCCAGAGAACCAGATCGGCCTCCGCGAGTCGCTCCAGGGTTTTCGCCATGCCGAGCCGCTCGATCTCCCCGGGGGCCGGGTTCAGCCCGGCCGTGTCGATCAACCGGAGCAAGTGCGGCCCCACCTGCAGCGGCTCCTCCAGAAAGTCACGCGTCGTGCCCGGCTCCGCGCTCACCAAGGCACGGTCACGACCGACCAACGCGTTGAGCAAACTGCTCTTCCCCGCATTGGGGGACCCCAATAGCACGGTCTTGATACCTTCGCGCAAAAGGTCGCCATAGCGGTGGGTAGCCAGGAGCCGATTTGTTCCACGTAGAACATCCGCCACGCCGTCGACGACCAGACGCCGATCCTCCCGCGGAAGGTCCTCGTCCGGGAAGTCGATGTAGGCCTCGATCCGGGCAAGGGTGGCAAGGACCTGATCGATCAAGCCGTCCAAATGCCGCCCCAAGGCGCCCGCGAGTTGCCGCTGCGCCGCGGCCAAGGCCCGCTCGCTCCGCGCGTGAATCAAATCCATCACCGTCT
>CAMLNJ010000514.1 GCA_946481225.1 uncultured Verrucomicrobiota bacterium
CTCCGCGCTCCTCACGATGGTGAAGGGCCTGCCGCTGACCTACAACCGCGACCTCCAGGAGGACAAGCCGCCGGTCTTCGACAGCCTCGACACCACCGCCATCTGCGCCGAAGTGCTCGCCGGCACGCTCGCAGGCATCCGGGTCAACGCCGACCGTTGCGCCGCCGCCGTCGCCGATCCGGCGCTGCTCGCGACCGACCTCGCCGACTACCTCGTCGAGCGCGGCGTGCCTTTCCGCGAGGCGCACCACGCCGTGGGCGCGGTCGTGAAGCTCGCCGAACAGCAGGGCAAACCGCTCAACCAGCTCGCCACCGTCGACGTGAAGGCCTGCCATCCGGGCTACGGCGACGACTGGGCGACGGTTTTCGATCTCAAGCGCGCCATGGCCAAACGCGCCGGCACGGGCATGCCCGGCCCCGCGCAGTTCAAAAAGCAGCTCGTCCGCTGGGCGAAGCTGCTTACGGAAAAGTAACGCTCAGGACCGGGCGCATGTTTCGCGCCCGGTTCCGCCCGGCGCGGATCTTCGCCGGGGACCGCGCGGCGCCGACGATTCCGACGATTCGCCACGGAGTGGGCGCGGGCCGAGGTGATTTGTCCGTCGGCGAAGGTAGCACGAGCGCCCCTCGCGGCAGGTGCGCGCGCACGGGAGCTTGCGGGCGGGAGGCTTTGGGGTGTGCTGGGGGTGCATTCATCCCTCATGCCGCTGAAAATCCATGTCCTGCCCGCCGGGCCCATCGAAACGAACGCCTACCTCGTGAGCGATTCCGAGCGCGGCGAGGCGGTGTTGATCGACGCTCCGGGCGACGTGTGGGCCGACGTGAAAACGCTGCTGGCGCAGGAGGGCTGCAAGTTGACCGAGCTCTGGATAACGCACGGCCACTGGGACCACATGCAGGGTGCGGCGGAGGTCGCGAAGGAGTCGGGCGCGAAGGTGAGCGCGCATCCGGACGACAAGGTGCTGCTCGAGACGCCCGGCGTGATGGAGGTGTTTTTGCCCGGCACCATCCGTCTGGATCCGGTGAAGACAGATCACTGGGTGAAGCATGGCGAAATACTCGAGGTGCTCGGTCGCAAGTGGGAGGTGCGTCACGTGCCCGGCCATTGCCCGGGAAGCGTGCTATTCTGGTGCGAGGCGGAGGGGGCGGCGTTTTCGGGCGACGCGATCTTTCAGGGCGGCGTCGGGCGCACCGATTTTCCGGGAGGCAGCATGGTGGTGCTGGAGAAATCGATCCGCGAGCAGATCTACACGCTCCCGGACAAGACCGTGCTTTTCCCCGGCCACGGCGAGCCGACCGATGTGGCGACCGAAAAGGTCACGAACCCTTTTGTGCGGGGTTGACGGAACACGGAACCTGTTCTGCCGCGGATTACACCGATGGGCGTGGATAACGATCACGAGCTGATGGGGCGGGCGTTGGAGCTGGCGCGGCGCGCGTGGGGCCAAACGCATCCGAATCCGATGGTCGGGGCCCTGATCGTGGAGGACGGGGAGATTGTGGCCGAAGGCTGGCACGCCAAGGACGGCGGACCGCACGCGGAACGCGTGGCGCTGGCGAATCTCGGACGGAAGCCGCGGCCCGGCGCGACGATGGTGGTGACGCTCGAGCCTTGCTCGACGGCAGGCCGCACCGGCGCGTGTTGCGACGCGATCAGGGCGGCGGGCGGGATCGCGCGCGTGGTGATCGGCGCGACGGATCCGAATCCGGCGCACGCGGGGCGCGGCGTGGAGGTGTTGCGCGCGGCGGGTCTGGAGGTCGTGGCCGGAGTGCGCGCGGCCGAATGCGCGGAGCTGAACTTGATTTTCAACCACTGGATCACGACCGGGAGGCCTCTGATCGCGGGCAAGATCGCGACGACGCGCGATGGTTATTCGCGTCCGCCGGCGGGTGTCGGGCGCTGGATCACGGGCGCGGCGGCCCGGGAAAACGTGCACCGCTGGCGGCGGCTTTTCCCGGCGATTGCGGTGGGCGCGGGCACGGTGCGCGCGGACGACCCGGCGCTGACGCGGCGCTGGCGCGAAGCCGACGGCGTGGAGCGCGAAGATTGCGGCTGGCGCATGGTATTCGACGCGACGCTGTCGACTGCGGCGAGCGCGGAGGCGGAGTGGCCGCGTGTGTATGCGGACCGTTGGAAAGAGCGCACGGTCGTGGTGACCAGCCTTGCGGCCGACGCGGCGACCCGCGCCCGTCTCGAGGCGACGGGGATTCGCGTGTGGACGCAGGAGACGACGCGGGGCGCGGCGGGGTGGGGCGAGTTCGCGCGCCGCTGCGCGGCGGAGCGGATTTCGGGCGTGTATCTCGAGGGCGGCGCGGAGCTCCTGGCAGATGCGGGAGCGGCGAGAGCGCTGGATTATGGGTTCTGGTATCGTGCGCCGAAAGTCGCCGGAACCGGCTGGGGCGGGCGCGTCGATTGGAGCTTCGCGGCGGGCTCGGTGACGGAGCGCCTGGGCGAGGACGAGTTGCTACGGGGATTTTTTAACCGCGGATAACGCAGATGAACGCAGATAAAAAGCAGACGATCTACCTCGCATCGGGCAACGCGCACAAAGTCGCCGAGATGGGGGCGCTCGCGGCGCGCGACGGGCTGGGTGTCGAGATTTTGTCGGCGAAGGCGCTCGGCGGCATGCCGCCGGTGGCGGAGGACACGGGCACCTTCGCGGGCAATGCGCGAAAAAAGGCCCGGGCGCTGTGGGAGAAGGCGCCCAAGCGCAGCGTGGTGCTGGCCGACGACAGCGGCGTGTGCGTCGACCACCTCGGCGGCGGACCTGGGGTGGAGAGCGCCTATTTCGCGGGGCCGCAGGGCGACTCGGCGGCGAACCTGCGCAAGTTGACCGAAGTGATGCGCGGCGTGCCGGCCGGCCGACGCGGGGCAAAGTTTTATTGCCTGCTCTTTCTCATCGACGAGGCGGGCAGGGAGCAGGTGTTCGAAGGCGAGTGCAAGGGCACGCTGCTCGACGAGCCGCGCGGCGGGGCGGGTTTTGGTTACGATCCGCTTTTCGTGCCCGACGGTTACATGCAGAGCTATGCGGAGCTCGGCGACGAGGTGAAGGGTCTCCTGAGCCACCGCGCGCGAGCCTGGGCCGGGTTAAGCGCTTGGTGGCGGCAGGAGCGGACCGGCGCCTGACACCATTTCGCATTCAAACGTATAAACCTAGAACCGGCGATAGCCGCGACTCATCTCGAGCAACCTGCTGAACATCT
>CAMLNJ010000515.1 GCA_946481225.1 uncultured Verrucomicrobiota bacterium
CCGGCAAAGGCTACCTCACCTTCGCCCTCGCGGACCTCCTCGGCGCCCGCGCCGAAGTCCTCGGCATCGAGCGTCGCGCCGACCTCGTCGCCACCTGCAACCGTGTCGCCGCCGACTGCGGCCTCGCCCCGCGCCTCCGCTTCGTCGAAGGAGACATCCCCGCCCCGCTCCGCGCCCCCTCGCCCCCCCTCGGCCCCGATTCCCCCTCCACCGAACCCGCCCCCGAGCCCAATGTTCGTAATACGAACATTGCCACCGCCGCGCTCGGCCGACTCGACGTCCTCATCGCCCTCCACGCCTGCGACACCGCCACCGACGACGCGCTCGCCGCCGGCCATGCCGCCGGCGCCCGCCTCCTCGTCGTCTCGCCCTGCTGCCAAAAAGAGCTGCGCCCGAAGCTCGTCGCGCCCGCCGTCCTCGCCGACGCCCTGCGCCACGGCATCTTCCTCGAACGCCAGGCCGAATTCGTGACCGATGCCCTCCGCGCCCAGCTCCTCGAAGTCGCCGGCTACCGGACGAAAGTCTTCGAGTTCGTCTCCACCGAACACACGGCGAAAAACCTCATGATTGCCGCGGTCCGCCCCGCCGCCCTCGCCGCGCGCGGCGCCGCCTTCGAGCCCGATCCCGCCGCCCTAGCCCGCGTCCGCGCCTTCGCCGCCTTCTACGGCATCCGCGAACAACGCCTCGCCCGCCACCTCGGCCTCGACCTCGCCTGAGCCGGTGTAACCCCGCCCGTGCCGGGCGGGCCCTCGCCTCGATCCAAGGGCGGCACGCCGGTGCCCCCACCGTGGCCACAGCCCCCGCCCGCGCCCTTGACCGCCCCCGCCCCGCCGCGCCAAGGTCCGCCCTTTTCCTTCCATCTCCGTCCTCCGGCTCCTAGCTCCACGCTCCCATCTCCCTGCTCTTCCCACCATGCCCACCCTGAAGTTTGCCGTCCTGCCCGGTGATTACATCGGCCCCGAAGTCATGTCCGAGGCGCTCCGCGTCCTCGAGCACGTCGCCAAGAAAGAGGGACTTACCCTCCAGTATCAGGTCGCCGACGTCGGCGGCGCCGGCATCGACAACCACGGCAAGGCCCTCCCCGACTCCACCCTCGCCCTCTGCCAGCAGGCCGACGCCATCCTCTTCGGCTCCGTCGGCGGCCCGAAGTGGGAAAAACTCCCGCCCAAGGAGCAGCCCGAGCGCGCCGCGCTCCTCCCCCTCCGCAAGGCCTTCAACCTCTTCGCCAACATCCGCCCCGGCCTCCTGTATCCGGATCTTCGCGACGCCTCCCCGCTCAAGACCGAGCGCATCCCCAACGGCATCGACATCGTCTGCATCCGCGAGCTCACCGGCGGCATCTACTTCGGCCAGCCCAAGACCACCACCGTCCTCGAAAACGGCGAGGAGCAGGCCATCGACACGATGGTTTACAAGACCTCCGAGATCGAGCGCATCGCCGAGGTCGCCGCCGTCACCGCCAAGGCCCGCGGCAAGAAGGTCTGCTCGGTCGACAAGGCCAACGTCCTCGAGACCTCCGTGCTCTGGCGCCGCGTCGTCACCGCCTACTTCGCGAAGCACCACCCGGACATCGCCCTCAGCCACATGTATGTCGACAACGCCGCCATGCAGCTCGCGCGCGATCCCAACCAGTTCGACGTGCTCTTCACCGAGAACATGTTCGGCGACATCCTCTCCGACGAGATGGCCGTCATCTGCGGCTCCCTCGGCATGCTCTCCAGCGCCTCGCTCGGCACGGGCAAGAACTCCCTCGGCAAGCCCTTCGGCCTCTTCGAGCCCGCGGGTGGCACGGCGCCCGACATCGCCGGCAAGGGCATCGCCAACCCCTGCGCCCAGATCCTCTCCGCCGCGATGATGCTGCGCTACAGCTTCGGCCTCGACGCCGTCGCCGCGAAGATCGAGGCCGCCGTGCGCAAGGCCGTCGCGACAGACGGCGTCCGCACCGGCGACATCGCCTTCGGCAAGCCCTCCGTCGGCACCCAGGCCATGGCCGACGCCATCATCGCCAACCTCTGAAATCGCATCTGTAGCCGCGGGCGTGCCGCCCGCGTCCCCGTCCTCCCCAGCCGCGCCCATCTCCCGGGCGCGGCTTTTTTGCACCCGCCTCAGCCCAAACCCTCGACATTACGTAATATTTTTTACCTATAGAGCCGTGATGCCGCCGCCTGACCCGCCGCCGCGCCGCTACTACGCCCACACGGCCACACGCGCCGATGGCACACCCGATCCCGACGAATCCCGCTGGCAGCCCCTCGCCGAGCACCTGCTCAACGTCGCCAAACTTGCCGAGAGTTTCGCCGCCCCCTTTGGCCTCGAAGCCGCCGCCGAAGCCCGTCTCGCCGGCCTGCTGCACGACCTCGGGAAATATTCCAATCGCTTCCAGGACCGCCTCCGCGACCCGCGTATTCACGGCATCAACCATTGGGCGGCGGGCGCAGTGCATGCCTTTTTGATTGGCCACCGCATCGCGGCGTTCCCCATCGACGGACATCACACCGGCCTGCCCCCCGCGCGTGGCGCCGACGGGCTGGAACAAACTCTCAAAAAATTCCGCGATCCAAAAGAGCGCCAAATTCTCACCGGCTGCGCGGAGGATACTCCATTGCTACTTCGACGCCTCGCCGCCGACGGTATCGCGCTCCCGACTCCACCCGCGCATCGAGAGGACGATCATTTTGCTGCCGCGCTCCGCGCCCGCTTTCTCCTCAGCGCGCTAACCGATGCCGATTTCCTCGACACGGAACACCACTTCGACGCCACCCGGGCCGCACTCCGCCGCACCTGCGAGCTCCGCGAAACCTTCGCGCTCGAAACCGTCCTCGGCCATCTCGCCTCCAAGACCTCCGACACGGCTCTAGGGCGCCTCCGTCGCGAGCTTCTCGATGCCTGCCTCGCTCGCGCCGAGTCGTCTCCCGGTCTTTTCACTCTCACCGCCCCCACCGGCAGCGGGAAGACCCTCGCCTCACTGGTCTTCGCCTTGCGGCATATGGAGCACCATAACCGTGACCTCGCTCCCGACGACCCACGGCGCCTGCGCCGACTCATCGTCGTCATCCCTTACACGAGCATCATCGAGCAAACCGCCCGAGTGTTTCGCGAGCTCTTCGCCGCGGATTTTGGCGAAGACTACGTTCTTGAACATCACGCCAACGTCGCGCCGTCCACCGAACCCGGCGGAGAAGGGCACGATGCCGAGGAG
>CAMLNJ010000516.1 GCA_946481225.1 uncultured Verrucomicrobiota bacterium
ACTTCGGCTTCTGCGAGACCACCGACTTCAAGACCTTCACTCCCCTCGGAAAATTCAACGAGGGCGTCATGAAGGCCGTCAACTTCACCAGCCCCAAGCACGGCGCCGTCGTCCCGCTCACCCCCGCCGAGGCCCGCCGTCTCGCCGACCACTGGAAACTCGCGTCCTATTGATTTTTCCACAGAGAACACGGAGCTCCGACACGAAGGGCGCGGCGCCCATGCGGTTTTAAAATTCCGATCCGTCTTTCCTCTGTGAACTCTGTGTCCGCGCTCCGGCTCGGCTCTGTGTCCAATCCCAAAAAACGACGGCTTACCAGCTCCTGATTCCCTCCCCGCCGCCCCCACCCCGCTCCATGCGTCTCCTCGCTCTCTTCGCCCCGCTCGCCTCCCTTCTGCTCGCGGCGTCCTCCTTCGCCGCCGACTCCGGCGGCTACCTCCTGGCCACCTTCGGCGGCGCCGACGGCTCGCCCCCCGAGCAAATCTACTTCGCCCTCAGCCGCGACGGCCGCACTTGGAAAACCCTCAACCCCGCCCGCCCCACCCTTGTCAGCCAGCTCGGCGACAAGGGCGTGCGCGACCCCTTCCTCATCCGTTCGCCCGACGGCCGAAAAACCTACCTCCTCGCCACCGACCTCGCCATCCACCGGAAGCCGGGCTGGCGTCGCGCCGTCACCGCCGGCAGCCGGTCCATCGTCGTCTGGGAATCCACCGACCTCACGAATTGGTCCGCGCCCCGCCTCGTCAAAGTCGCGCCCGACGACGCCGGCTGCACCTGGGCCCCCGAGGCCGCCTACGACGAGGAAACCGGCGACTACCTCGTCTACTGGGCCTCCACCACCGCGGGCGACGACTTCTCCAAGCACCGCATCTGGGCCGCGCGCACCTCCGACTTCGTCACCTTCGGCGCGCCCTTCGTCTACCTCGAGCGCGACCACCCCGTGATCGACACCACCATCGTTCGCGAAAACGGCCGCTACTACCGCTTCACCAAACACGAGCGCAACCGCACGATCTTCCTCGAAACGAGCGAAAAACTCGCCGGCCCCTGGAGCGACATCCCCGGCTTTTCCCTCGTGAACGCCGTGGGCTACGAGGGCCCCGCCTGCTTCGCGCTCGCCCCCTCCTCCGACGGCCGCCCCGGCACCTGGTGCCTCCTCCTCGATCATTACGCCAGGAATACCGGCTATGCGGCCTTCGTCACCCGCGACCTCGCCGGGGGCAAGTTCACGCCCGCCCCGGAGATCACCTTCTCCGTCAAGACCCCGCACGGCACCGTGCTCGCGATCACCGACGACGAATTCTCCCGCGTGCAAGCCGCCTACGAAGCACCGCGCGCCGCCCGCCCCGCCGCCGCATCCCCCACCATCGTCGCCGGGTCCCCCGCCGCCACCCCGGCCGACTCCGCCGCCGTCGTCGCCGATCCGCTGCGCTGGACCAACCCCCTCGTCCCGCAGCGCGCCGATCCGCATGTCACCCTCCACACCGACGGCTATTACTACCTCGCCGCCACCGCGCCCGAATACGACCGCCTCGAACTCCGCCGCGCCCGCAGCCTCGCCGGCCTCGCCTCCACCGAGCCGACGATCATCTGGCGCAAACCCGCCTCCGGCCCGATGAGCGCCAGCGTCTGGGCGCCCGAGCTCCACTTCATCGACGGCAAGTGGTATGTCTACTTCTCCGCCGGCGAAGCGGGCAAAAACTGGACATCCATCCGCCCCTACGTCCTCGAAGGCGAAGGCGCGAATCCCCTCGCGGCCCGATGGACCGAGAAAGGTCCGCTCAAGCTCGGCTGGGAATCCTTCTCCCTCGACGGCACCACCTTCGTCCACCGCGACGCCCGCTACTTCGTCTGGACCCAGGTCGAGCAAGGCGTGAAGGGCACCAACCTCTACATCTCGCGCATGGACACCCCGCTCTCCATCACGGGCCCCATCACTCGCCTCTCCCGGCCCGAGTTCGAGTGGGAACGCCGCGGCCACTGGGTCAACGAAGGCCCCGCCGTCCTGATCCGAAACGGACGCGTCTGGATGAGCTACTCCGCCAGCGCCACCGACGCGAACTACTGCCTCGGCCTCCTCTCCGCCCCCGAGGACGCCGACCTCCTCCGCGCGGAATCATGGACAAAGTCGCCCGAGCCGGTCTTCCGCAGCGACGCCACCACCAGCCAGTTCGGCCCCGGCCACAACAGCTTCACCACCACGCCCGACGGCAAGACCGACATCCTCGTGTATCACGCTCGCAACTACGAGAAGATCCTGGGGGACCCCCTCCGCAACCACGACCGCGCCACCCGCGCCCAGTTCATCCGCTGGCGCCCCGACGGCACCCCCGACTTCGGCTCCCCCGTCCCCGACGGCGTCCACCGGCAGGCGCTCATCGCCCCCTGATTTTTCCAGCGAACCCGCCTCGGATCCAACGCCATCGCCCTTCTCCCATGCGACTCTCGCCTCCCGCTCCCCTGCCGTTTGCCTCCTCCCCCGGCCTTCTTCACCGGTGCCGTCTGCGTCTCGGCGCCACGCTGCTCGCGGTTTGTTCACTTTCCACCCTCGCCGCCCCCGCCGCGCCTCCGGACCACGAAAATCCGAGGGCGCTCGGTCGCGGCACGGAGAAGCCGCACGCGACGATGACGGTCTATCCGGACTCGCGCGCGGCCGGCTCGTCGCGGCGCCGCGACGACTCGCCCTTCCACCGTTCGCTCAACGGCGAGTGGGATTATCTCTGGCTGCCTAAACCGGCCGACGTGCCGGAAGGTTTCTGGAACCCGGATTTCTCCACCGCCGCTTGGACGACGATTCCCGTGCCCGCGAACGTCGAGCTCCACGGCCACGGCATTCCGATTCTCGAGAACATCAACTATCCCTTCCTCAAGGTCGGCCAAAAGCCCACCCCCGAGATGGCGGGCAAGGTGCCCTCCGACAGCAACCCGGTAAGCCTCTACCGCCGCGCGTTCACCGTGCCGGAGGGCTGGAACGGCCGGCGCGTGCATCTCGTGTTCGACGGCGCGGACTCGTTTCTGCGCGTCTGGGTGAACGGCAGGGAAATCGGCTTCAGCAAAGACAGCCGCACGCCCGCCGAGTGGGACATCACCGACTTCGTGAAGCCGGGCGAGAACCTGCTCGCCACGCAGGTGCTTCGTTGGAGCGACGGCTCCTGGCTCGAAGACCAGGACTACTGGCGCTTCAGCGGCCTTT
>CAMLNJ010000517.1 GCA_946481225.1 uncultured Verrucomicrobiota bacterium
GGCGTGGCACGTGACGAGAGCACTTCGTGTTTCCGCCACGTCGATGGCGGCGCCCGTGGCGGAACGGTGGCGCCGTTTCGCCGGAGCGGCGAGAGGCCCTCCGCTTGCTCAGGCCGCCCGCACGTCGATCACGACGCCGGTGATGTTGTCGCTGCCGCCTTGGGCGAGCGCATCGGCGACGATCGCGCCGAGCACGAGGGCGGGCGCGACCTTTTGGCCGAGGCGCTTGGCGATGGTGGAATCGGGGAGCATGCGCGTGACGCCGTCGGAGCAGATCAACACGCGGTCGCCCGGTTGGAGGGGATATTGCGAGACCTTGATATCAAGCGGCATCGGCTGGCCGATGCAGCGGGTGAGGGCGTTGCGGTAGCGCTCCTCGAGATGCACGTTTTCCCCGCGGGCGCGGCGCACGGCGACCTCCTGCTCGACGGTGTCGTCGATGGTGAGCATCTTGAGGCGGCTGTCGCGAAACAGATAGCAGCGGCTGTCGCCGACGCTGGCCACGCGCAGGGTGCCTTGATGCACGTGCGCGGCGGTCAGCGTGGTGCCCAGGCCGGTGTCGGGAGCGAAGCGGTGGGCGAGGCCGATCACCTCGGCGTTGGCGAATTTGAAGGCGTGAGACAGGTCGATGGGGCGGCCGGCGGCGTGCGCGGCGCGGGCGTCTTTCAACAGGCTGGTGACGGCGAGCTGCGCCGCCTCGGCTCCGCCCGGCAACCCGCCGATGCCGTCCGCCACGGCGTAGAGACGCAGCTCGTCGGCGCAAAGGTGACGATCCTCGTTCTCGGAGCGGGCGAGACCGATATCGGTCTGGGCGGCGGAAATCAGCTGCATGGGCAATGTTCCGAAGCTAGGTGCGCGTCGCCGGGCTTCAAGGCTCCATAAGGGTTTTTAAGCGAGGAACGGGGGCGGGACTACACGTAGGGCTGGAAAACCTGGGCCCGGTTCAGGCGGTTGAAGCGCTGGTGCCGAGATTGGGGCAGGCAGGCGAGGAACTGCCGGCCGTAAGCTTTTTGCAAAATGCGCGAATCGAGAATCGTGATCAGTCCGCGGTCGCGTTGGCTGCGGATGAGCCGGCCGACGCCTTGGCGGAAGGTCATGAGGGCGTCGGGCAGGGTGATCTCGTTGAAGGGGTTTCCGCCGCGGGCGCGGACGTGCTCGGTGCGGGCCTCCAAGACGGGGTGGGTGGGCACCTGAAAGGGGAGGCGCGTGATGATGACCTGCGAGAGCGCGTCGCCGGGGACGTCGATGCCGGTCCAGAAGGATTCGGTGCCGAAGAGGACGCCGTCGCCGGCTTCGCGGAGCATGCGGGCGAGCTCGGTGCGGGAGGCGTCGCGGCCTTGCATGAAGAAGGGGCGGTGCGCTCCGCGGTAGATCGGCTCCACGATCTCGGCCACGCGCTGCATGTCGGCGTAGCTGGTGAAGAGGACGAGGCTGCCGCCGGCGGTGCGGCGCGTGCAGAAGTCGATGTGGTCGGCGAGCACGTCGAGGGCGAGCTTGGCGTCCTCGCGGGTGGGGAGCGGCACGTCGGCGGCGAGGTAGACGCGCATGTTGCGCTCGAAGTCGAAGGGCGAGTGCTGGATCTCGGCGCGCACCTTGGGGCCGCCGATGCGGGCGAGGAAGGGCTTGATGTCGTCGGCGAGGGCGAGGGTGGCGCTGGTGAAGACGACCGCGGTCTGGCGATCGAGGAGGGTTTCCTTGAGCTGCGGGGCGATGTCGATCGGCGCGGAGCGGAGGGCGACAACGGTCTGGCGGCGGCCGGTGCGCTCGAGCCAGTAGACGTGTTCCTCGGGCTCGGCGAGGGAGAGGAAGCGCTTCACGCCGAGCTGGGCGGTGCGGAGTTTGCCGGCCTGCTCGAGGAGTTCCTCGCGCTCGCGGCCTTCGTCGAATTTGTCGGCGCGGGTGCGCACGGCTTTCATCAGCGCGAGGAGCGGCCCGTCGAGCCAGGCCTCGGCGCAGTTTTCGTGGCGGATGCGGACGATGGACTGGTTGAGGAGGAAGGTTTCCTGGAGAAAGGCGAAGAACTGGTGGTTGGCCTCGAGGGCGTCGGCGACGAGCTGGCGCTCCTCGAGCGAGCCGAGTTTTTGGAGGAGGCCGCGCCGGGTCTTGGGGTTGTAGAGGTGGCGCAGCATGCGGTCGATGCCGTAGCTGCTGAGGCGGAGGCCGAAGTAGTCGGTGGCGACCTCGGGCACGGTGTGGGCCTCGTCGAGGACGACGAGGTCGTCGGGGAAGAGCACGCCTTTCTCGGCCGAGCCGTTGGCGGCGGCGCCGCCGGCGGCGATGTGGGCGAAGAGGAGCGAGTGGTTGACGATGATGAGCTGGGCGGCGCGGATGCGGGCCTTGGCGCGCTGGTATGGGCACTTTTCCGGGTCGCAGTATTTGCGCGCGCAGGAGGAGGAGTCGGCGTTGACGAGTTCCCAGACGTCGGGGTTGGGCGGCGGGGTGAGTTCGTGGCGGAGGCCGTCGGCGGTGGTCTCGGCCCAGGTGGCGATGCGCTGGAGCTCGTCGTGCTCGGGAGTGGCGAAGAGCTCGTGCTTGTCCTTCAGGGCGGTGGCGAGGCGCGAGGCGCAGAGGTAGTTGGCCTTGCCGACGAGGACGGCGGACTTGAAGTCGGCGTAGCGGGCGGTGGCGGGGTCGGCCTTGAAGACGCGGCGGCAGAGAGGGATGTCTTTGCGGTCGAGCTGCTCCTGCAGGGCGATGGTGTGGGTCGAAACGATTAGTTGGCGCTGGTGGTCGACGGCGTGGATGAGGCCGGGGAGCAGGTAGGCGAGAGATTTGCCCACGCCGGTGCCGGCTTCGAAGACGAGCGGCGTGTCGTGGACGATGGCGTCGGCGACGGCCGAGGCCATGCGGGCCTGTTGCGGGCGGTGCTCGAGTTTGAGGGCGTTTTGAAGGATGCCGCCTTCGCCGAAGAGTTTGGCGGCCAGCTCGGGCGCGAGCGTGGGCGGCGGCGCGGGTTTGACGTCGTCGTGGTCGGAGTCCGACGGGTGGGGAAACTGGTCGTCGCGCAGGCCGATCATCGGTGGGACGCGGACCTTGGCCCGGCGGCGGCGAATGTCCAAGGCCCAATGATGGCGCGTCGCGCCGGCTTTCGGTTCGCGGTTTCGGCGGGCCGGGCCGCGCGGCGGGGACGGAGGCGATTAGGGTGTGTCTGGGAAAGAATTCAGACCATCGCTGGCGCTCTGCGA
>CAMLNJ010000518.1 GCA_946481225.1 uncultured Verrucomicrobiota bacterium
ATGAGGACCTGACCGGTGGCGACGTCCTGGGCGATGCACGGGATGAGGCCGTCGGGGCCGAACTTGGGCTGGAGGGTCGAGCCGAGCTCGATTTCGGGAAGGGTGGTGCGGGCGGGAAAAGACATGGGCGGAAGGACGAAGGACTGATGACGAATGCCGAATGAAAAACGCGCGGCCGCGCTTGGACGGGGCGTGGCGGACAAAAAATGCCAAGTTGGGGGGCGGACGGAACACGGGCGGGAGCCCATGCCACCCCCTAAGAATGTCGGGCGGCGAGCTCGCGCAGGTAGGCGTAGCTGTAGAGGCCGGTGCGGTGGCGGTCGCTGAAGTCGAAGCGGATGGCGTAGTTGCCGACCTGTTCCCAGCCGAGGACGGTGACGCCGGGGAACTGCCTGGGGCCGTCGCCGCCGTATCTGTTTCCGAGGATGTCCTGTTCGCCTTGGTTCTCCGCGCTGGGGGAGGCGGCGCGTAGTTCCTCGCCCGTGAAATACGTCTCCACGCCGTCGTCCCAGGCGATGGCCACCTCGGAACCGATGAGCTGGATGTTGACGGGAGCGGGCATGGATGGATGACGGAAAGGGAAGGAGGCTAGGGAGCCGGCGCGTGGAAAGGGTTTTTTGGCTCGCGCGAGCCGGGGCGGCCCGGAGACGGTGCGGCCCCGTTTTCTTAAACCCATCGTTTCCATCATGCTCGTTCACACCGTCGTTTTCTGGCTCCGCAAAGATCTCACGCCCGCCCAGCGCGAGGAGTTTCGCGAAAAGGGGCTCGAGTCGCTGCGTCCGATCACGAGCGTGAGCGAGCTGCATATCGGCACTCCGGCGCCCATCCCGCCGCGTCCGGTGGTGGACGCGAGCTACAGCTTCGCGATCACGGCGATTTTCAAGGACGTGGCGGCTCACGACGCCTACCAGGTCGACCCGGTGCACAAGGCCTTCGTGGAGCGCTTCAAGTCCTATTGGGAGCGCGTTCAGATCTACGACGCGCTGTGAGGGGAGGCGACGGAAGCGGAGGCGGAGAATTTTTAACGCAGAGGCGCAGAGAGGCGGAGGAAATGCATGGCGGGGAGCGGGAGCAGTGCCCCTTTGGTAATCTCCGCGACTCTGCGTCTCTGCGTTGGGCTGTGTCTTGTAGATAAACCGGAGCATCGCCGGCGCTCTACGAGTGAAACGAGAAAGAGCGCTGGGCCGGCGTTGCCCTCGGCGGCACGGACCTCCGGTCCGCCTCCGCCTCGGTCGCCTTGGCCGAGCGCCCTTTCTCGTTCACGCTGCTCCGGTTTATTTACAAGACACAGCCTAAATTATTTCAGACCGGCGGACGAAGGCGGGCGCGGCGAGTCGAGGATAAGGGTGACAGGGCCGTCGTTGACGAGGGCGACCTGCATGTCGGCGCCGAATTCGCCGCGGGCGACAGGTTCGAGGAGCTCGCCTTCGAGCTGGCCGAGAAATGTCTCGTAGAGGATGCGGGCGGCGTCGGGCGGGGCGGCGCGGTGGAAGTCGGGACGCGTGCCTTTGTCGAGCGTGCCGAAGAGGGTAAACTGGCTGACGACGAGGGCGCGACCGCCGACCTCGCGGAGGTTGCGGTTGAGCTTGCCGGAGTCGTCGGGAAAGAGGCGGACGGCGGCGAGCTTTCGCGCAAGCCACGCGCCGGCTTCGGGCGTATCCTCTCGTTCGATACCGAGGAGGATAAGATACCCGCGTCCGATGGCGCCGACCTCGCGGCCGGAGATGGTGACGGAGGCGGAGGTGACGCGTTGGACGACGATGCGCATGGCGATCGAGCGAGGAGAGCAGGGAGCGTGGGGCCGGAGGTCGGAAGACCCGCGCAATCAGCGAGCTTACCGAGGCAGGGCTAATGCTTGGCTTGCGCGAGACCGCCTGCGGGTGGTCGCCGGGGCCAGAACGGCGAGCCCAAGGAAAAGGGAAACGGACGCGGGTTCCGGAACCTGCGTGTAGGTGCCGGCGATGATGCCGCCTCCGCGGGCGGTGGCGCTGTCCAAAATGGTCCAACGGACGGCGGGCTGGAGGGTGTCGGGATCGGTGCCGAGAGAGAAGGCGATGCGCATCCAGCCGAAGAGATCGGAGTCGTCCACTTCCGCCCAAGTGCCGGTGCCGCCAAATGAGGACCGGTCGTCCCAGTAGGCGAAAAGGACCGGCTGATCGTCATAGGGGATCGTGTAGGCGGGCAGGGTGCCGGCGTTGTTCACGATCGCCGCGTGGTTCGAGACGTAGGCCGCGTTGAAGACGGTTTCGTCGGCGACGACAAAGAGCGAATACCCCTCGGCTATGTTGATCGCGGCGATCCGAGTGGCGAGGCCGCCGCTATCTATGCTGTCGAAGGCGAATCCGCAGGCGCCCTGGCCGCCGCTCGAAAGAGACTCCAGGTAGGTCAGCGCTCCGTGGCCGAAGGTGCTCGAAGCGAAAGCGACGTCGTCGATGTAAACTTGGGCGGAGGCGGCGGAGCCGATGAGCGAGCAGGCGAGAAGGAGGTGCTTGGCGGGCATGGGATAAGGTGAGGCGAACCGATTTTTATCCTGCCGCGTGTTCCCGCTCGGTCCACGAAAATGCAAAACGCCCGGCCGTCATCAGGCCGGGCGTGAGATCGGATTAACCTATGCGGGGGGCCGTGCTTAGCCGCCGAGTTCGACGTGGGGGTTGATGTCCGCGTCGTAGTCGATGGAGGGGAGGCCGAAGCCGAAGAGTTTTAAGAACTCCTCGCGGTAGCCGACGATGTCGGTGAGCTGCGCGAGGTTTTCCGTGGCGACCTCGGGCCAGATCCTGGCGACCTCGGCTTGGATATCGGGGAGCATTTCCCAGTCGTCGATGCGCACGCGGCCGGAGTCGTCGAACAGGAGGCCGGCGCCGCCATACATCTGGGTGCGGAAGAGGCGATCAATCTGCTCGATGCAGCCCTCGTGGTTGCCCTTCGCCTTCATGATCTTGTAGAGCATGGAAATGTAGAGGGGCACGACCGGGATGGCGGAGGAGGCCTGGGTGACGAGGGCCTTGTTGACCGAGATGAAGGCGCGGCCGTAACCGTTGCACTTGAGGGTGGCGTTGATCGATCTGGCGGCGCGCTCGAGGTCGTTTTTGGCGCGGCCGATGGTGCCGTTTTTGTAGACGGGCCAGGTGAGCTCGGGGCCGATGTAGGAGTAGGCGACGGAGGTGG
>CAMLNJ010000519.1 GCA_946481225.1 uncultured Verrucomicrobiota bacterium
CCACCGCTCCCGCGCCGGCCCATGTTCATTAACTCATAGGGGCGCGCCTCGTGCGCGCCCGCACCGGCCCCGGGCGCGGTCAAGCCGCGCCCCCACCCGCCGCCCATGCTCTCCTTCGCCATCCGCAATCTCTTCATCACGCTCGCCGTCGCGTTCGGCCTCGCCCTCGCCGGCCTCTGGGCCTGGCGGCAGGTGCCGGTCGACGCCATCCCCGACCTCTCGGACAACCAGGTCATCGTCTGGGCCGAGTGGCCCGGACAGTCGCCCGAGGACGTCGACCGCCAGGTCACCTCGCGCCTCGCTCGCGAGCTCCAAGGCCTGCCCGGCGTGCAAACCGTCCGCGGCCTTTCCCTCTACGGCGCCAGCTACGTCTACGTCATCTTCGAGGACCGTCGCGATCTCTACGAAAACCGCACCCGCACGCTCGAACGCCTCGCCCAAATCCAAGGCGTTCTCCCTTCCGAAGTCACCGCCAAGCTCGGTCCCGACGCCACCGCGATGGGCCAGGTCTATGCCTTCACCCTTCAAGGCCCGCGCGACACCGAATCAAAGCGCTACGTCCTCGACCAGATCGTCGTCCCCGCCCTGCGCGCCGTGCCCGGCGTCGCCGAGGTCGCCCCCGCCGGCGGCGTCGTTCGCGAATATCAGATCGACGTCGATCCCACGCGACTCGAGGAACAGGGTATCACGCTCGACCAGCTCATGGGCGCCGTGCGCGCCGCCGGACGCGACGTCGGGGCGATGAGCGTCGAGCAAAGCGGCGTCGAGACCATGATCCGCGGCGCCGGTTTCATCCGCTCCGTGAAGGACGTGGAAAACATCGTCATCCGCGGTGATCGCATGAAAGGCGCCGGCGTCCGCCTCGGCCAACTGGCCGAAGTCCGGCTCGGCGGCCAGTTCCGCCAAGGCCTGCTTGCCGATGCGCACCAGGAGCAGGTCGGCGCCATCGTCGCTCTCCGAGTCAGGGAGGATCCGAAACGCGTCATCGACGGCGTGAAAAAACGCCTCGCCGACCTCGCCCCCGCCCTCGCCGCCGAAAAGCTCGAACCCGTCGCCTTCTACGACCGCTCGCAACTCATCGAGGAGACCAACGCCACCGTCGTCGACAACCTCCAGGAGGCCGTCCTCACCACCGTCCTCGTGGTCGTGCTCTTCCTGCTGCACATCCGCGCGAGCCTCGCCACCGCGGTCAGCCTGCCGCTCGGCATGCTTTTCGCGTTTCTCGTCATGCACCTCTTCGGCGTGAGCGCGAACCTCATGAGCCTCGCCGGCATCTTCATCGCCATCGGCGTGATGGTGGACTTCGGCATAATCATGACGGAAAACATCACGCAGCACCTCGTCGACTTGCAGGCGAAGTGCCGGCGCGAAAACCGTCCCATGCCGGCCTCGCCCTGGAACGAGGAGATCATCGAGACCGTCGTCGCCGCCTCGCGCGAAGTCGCCCGCCCGCTTGTCACTTCCGCGGCCACGACCGTCATCGGCTTTCTCCCGATCTTCGCCCTCACCGACCAGGCCGGCCGCCTCTTCATTCCGCTCGCCCTCACCAAGACCCTCGCGATCAGCGGCGCCGTGCTCGTCGGTATATTCCTCGTGCCCGCGCTCTGCCGCCTGCTCCTCCCGCCCTGGCAGGTGCGCAAGACGCCGCTGCGCCTCCTCGCGGGTCTCTTCGCCGGCCTCGCCTTCGGCTGGTTCGTCCGCGACGGCTACACCTTCCCCCTGGACCACGGCCGCTGGGCCTTGACGATCCCCGGCTGGCTCTTCGCCCCCGCGCTCGCCGCCCTGGTCGGCTCCGCCGTCTGGCGCTTGGGTCGCGAGAAACTCGTCGACTACGAGACCAATCCGACGAGCCACGCCATCCACGTCGCCTACGAATGGGCCTACGCCCGCATCCAGCGCCACAAGGCGCTCTTCGCCGCCACGCTCTTCGTCCTCGCCGGCGGCGGCTACCTCCTCGGCCTCGGCTGGCCGCGCCTGAGCACGCCTCTCCGCGCCGCGATCTCCGCCGCCGGCGGCGACCTGCGCACCACGCACCTCGACGCGTTGATGACGCGCTGGTTCCCCGGCATCGGCTCCAGTTTCCTGCCGCCGCTCGACGAGGGCGGCCTGCTCTTCATGCCTTCCGTGCCCGCCACCGCCGGCCTCGGCGAGACGCAGCGCGTGATGACGATCCAGAACAAGGGCATCGCCTCCGTGCCCGAGGTCGCCGGCGTGATGGGCAAGCTCGGCCGCTCCGAGACCGCCCTCGATCCCGCCCCGATCGGCATGATCGAGACGGTCGTATTGCTAAAACCCTACAAGGACTGGCCCGTCGAGGATGTCCTCCGCCCCGATGGCGCGACCGAGCGCCGCCCGCGCACGCTCGCCGAGGTGCGCGCCGCGCTCGCCGCCGCCACCGATCTGCCCGGCGTCGCCCCGAGCTGGCTCCAGCCGATCGAAACACGCGTCGTCATGCTCGCCACCGGCATCCGCAGCCTCATGGCGCTCCAGGTGCTCGGCGACGACGCGGCCGCGCTCGAACGCTTCGCCGAGAAGGCCGAGAAGCTCATCCAGGCCACGCCCGGCGCCGCCGACGCGCAGATGCAGCGCGAGGGCGGAAAACCCTACGCCGAGATCCGCCTCGACCCCGAAAAACTCGCGCGCTTCGGCTTCACGCAGGAGATGGTGCTCGAGGCCGTCGAAACCGCCTACGGCGGCATGCCCGTGACCTTCTCCGTCGAAGGCGCGCTCCGTTATCCCGTGCGCATCCGCTACCTCCGCGAGCGCCGCGACGACCCCGACGAGCTGCTCGGACTCCAGGTCGGCATGACCGGGGAGCACGGAGCCGTGCCGCTCTCCAGCCTGCTCGCCGCTCCCACCGTCCACACGCTCGAGCTGCCACGCCCCGCCAAGGACGTCCTCGCGGAACTCCCGCTCACCCAGCAACGCAACTTCACGATCCTCGCCGAGCGCCGCGCCGAGCTGACCGTGCCGGCGGGCGAGAAGCCGCCCGCGACGCTCGCGGCCCACATCGTAGCCGAGCGCCCGAGCGAACTCGGCCTCACCTACATCATCGGCCCGATGGCCATCCGAAGCGAGGGCGGCAAACGCACCCAATACGTGATGTTCAACGCCGCGCCCGGCGCCTCCGAGGTGGACATCGTGCGCGCCGCCG
>CAMLNJ010000520.1 GCA_946481225.1 uncultured Verrucomicrobiota bacterium
GGCGGGATCGCTCCCTGGAGTCGCCAGGTCGAGGAGGTCGCCGGGGCGGTTGACGTTGTATCCCCACACCACATACGCCCCACCGTCGAGCGAAGGGTTGTCGGTGGCGCGCCGGAGGCCGATCCAATAGTCGCGTGCGGGATCGCGCACCACCTTCAGCGCGCGCGGCAGCGAGAGGTCGGCGCCGGCGGCGTCGATGTGATGGATGCGATAGGTGCCGCCGGCGCCGCTTGCGACGGTGACGGCGGTATCCGGTATCCACTGGAGGATGGATTTGTTCCAAGGGCCGAAATCTTCGGCCGCCGTGAAATCCTCGCCGCCGCCCATCAGGTCGAAAGGATCGCCGTATTCGAGGGACTGGCCGGCGTCGGAGACCGGATTTGCGTCCGGGACTTTCCAGAGATTGGCGTGTCGGAGGCCGTAGGTGTGGCCGATTTCGTGGGCCACGACGCGAAAGGTGTAGACGCCGTTCACCCAGAAATTCGGCCCGATGACGGTGGCGAGGCCGCCGTAGGTGATCTTCGATTTTTTGCCGTCGCCATCCGCGAGCGTGCTCAGGCTGGAGAAAACAACGCCGACCCGGTCGTAGGCCGAGAGGTCGTAGCCGGCCAGGCTGGCGGCCGCGCGCGCGTGTGAATGCAGTGCGGCGTTGTCGCCGGTGATCGCGTAGTCGAGGGCCGTGCGAGGGAGGCGAAACACCTCCGTGACGTCGGGGGAATCGCCGTCTGTGGGGCCCCGGATGGTGAGCGACGTCTTACCGAAACTTGACGCGAGGAAAAAGTCCCCCACCCCACCCTCGGCGGTGAAAACTTCGACCGCGGCGTCTTCGGACACTTCACCAGACTCCGTCTGGGGGGCGCCTGCGAGGTCCGAAAAATCCACACGGATGATCAGCACTTTTTTGGTGCCATGCGTCCAGGTCTTGGCGGGGCGGCCGACGACGGTGTTCGTTCCCGGGCGGTTGTCCGCTTCGACAAAACTCCGTTCCGACGCCACGAGGGCGGCGGCGTCGGCGAGGAGATGGGCGTAGGAGGCGGCCGCGCCAAACTCGCCGGCCGACTCGTAGAGCAGGCCGCCGGGCGAGGGCGCGGAGACGGCCGCCGCGCAGGCGGCGCAGGCGGAGACCACCGGCGCGGCGGCGGCGGGGCGCTCGCCCGGTTCGAGCAACCGAAGCGGCGAATCCGAGACGGCGAGAAGCCGATCGACCGCGATCCCGTTTATCGCGGCGTTTTGGACCGTGGCCCCGGTCTCGCGGCGCCCATAGACGTATGCGCGGTATTCGACGTCGCCGATCAGGGCGGAGCGGTAGCTGGTTTCGTCGGGACGCGAGCCTCCGGGCGCGGGAGTGACGGCGTTGAGCGCCAGTTCGCCTCGTCCGGCGACTCGTGTTTCCAGCAACGCCACGACGGCATCCGGTAACGCGGTGCGCACCGCCACGGGCACCGCCGAAGCCAGCGCGGCCTGCGGGTCGGTCCGGATCAAGCGCGTCAAGGCGACGCGTCGCTCCGAGGCCAGGCGCAGACCCTCCGCCTGCATCGCCTCGCGCAGTTCGGGCTCGGTGGTATCAAGATAACGCCCGACCCAGTCACGGAACGCGGCCTGTTCCGGGCGGGTGTCATCCGCCCAGCGTGACGCGATCACCGCGTGGGCGGATATCGCTTGGTGCGAATGCCCCGGGGAGCGGGGTGCGACTGTTTCGTCTACGGTCGAAGACGGGCTGCGCCCGGAGTTTTTTTCCGCCGATTCGGCAAACCGAAGAGGCGATTCGGAGCCCGCGGCGGGCGGCCTGGCTTCGTCGACGTGCGCGTGAAATCGAATGATGCAAAACGTGGCCGCGAAGAGGAGGCCGACTAGCAGAAACGTCGATTGGCGGCGCATGTAGTATTAGATAAAATCCCCCACGATGGCCCTCGAAGCAAGTAGGCCTGCGGCTAGTAGGAATCATTAGCCGTTCGACTGGACAAAACCTAAAATCTGGAAGCCTTGCGGTATTCGGCCCGATGGTTCGTCCGGCGGAATTCTGGGAAAGTCGTTCCGGTTAATTTTAGGGAGGCCTCCGTCCGCCTCTCGCTGCTCCATTACCTACTGATAATGAAAAAGACGCCGCCTCCCGTGCCCCCTTCTCTTCCATCCTCCCGCCCCGCCGCCAAGTCCGCTTCACGCAAAGAGCAAACCAAGCCGAGCCAAGCGGCGACGGCTCGTCCCAAGCCCGTGAACTCTCGGGCGCCGAAGGCTAAGGCCGAAAAGGCCTCCCGCGCGGACGCGGACGCCCCCGACACCTCCGAGGTTCGGTTGCGGGGGATCTTGTCGGCGATCATGGCTTTTCGCGACGGCGATTTCTCGGTCCGGCTTCCTTCCGATTGGGAGGGCATCGAAGGCCGGATCGCGGACGCGTTTAACCAAACTATTCGACACAAGGCGCGGTTCACCTCCGAGGCATCCCGCCTGAGCCGCACCGTCGGCAAAGAAGGCCGCTTGAAACAACGCATGTCCGTCCCCGGCGCCACCGGCGGATGGGCGGAGCAAGTCGACTCGCTGAACACGCTTCTTGACGACCTCGTGCGTCCGACCACGGAGGTGGCGCGCACGATCGGCGCGGTGGCGAAGGGCGACCTCGGCCAATCGATGGAACTCGAGGTCGACGGCCGCCCGCTCAAGGGAGAATTCCTCAGCTCCGCCAAGCTCGTGAACACCATGATCGAGCAGCTCGCGGTTTTTACCTCCGAGGTGACGCGCGTGGCCCGCGAGGTCGGCACCGAGGGCAAGCTCGGCGGCCAGGCTCAGGTGAAAGGCGTGTCCGGCGTGTGGAAGGAGCTCACGGAGTCGGTCAACCAGATGGCCGGCAACCTCACCGCGCAGGTGCGCAACATCGCCGATGTGACGATCGCCGTGGCAAACGGAGACTTGTCCAAGAAGATCACCGTGGACGTGCGCGGCGAGATTCTGCAGCTCAAGGAGGCCATCAACACGATGGTCGACCAGCTCCGTTCCTTTGCCTCCGAGGTGACGCGCGTGGCCCGCGAGGTCGGCACCGACGGACGTCTCGGCGGCCAGGCCGTGGTGCCGGGCGTGGCGGGCACCTGGAAGGATTTGACCGACTCGGTGAACGCCATGGCGACCAACCTCACCGCGCAGGTGCGCAACATCGC
>CAMLNJ010000521.1 GCA_946481225.1 uncultured Verrucomicrobiota bacterium
AGATCCGCAACATCATCGTCCACAACTCCAAGGGCGACGAGATGTGCCCCGAGACGGAGGTCTTCCTCTTCGCCGCCGCCCGCGCTCAGCTCGTTCGCGAGGTCATCGCCCCCGCGCTCCTCGAAGGCCGCGTCGTTCTCTCCGACCGCTTCCTCGACAGCTCCACCGTCTACCAAGGCATCGCCCGTAACCTCGGCTCCGATCCGGTGCAACAGATCAACCGCTTCGCCGTCGGCACGGTGATGCCCGATCTCACCATCGTGCTCGACGTTCCCACCGAAGTCAGCCTGGAGCGTATCCGCCTGCGCGCCTCGGATCTTCCCGACCGCATGGAGCGCGAAAACGCCGAGTTCTTCGGCAAAGTTCGCGAAGGCTACCTGCTCCTCGCCAAGAGCATGCCCCAGCGCTTCATCGTCGTCGACGGCACCCAGCCCGAAGCCGTGGTCGAGAAACAGGTCTGGACCGCCGTCCAAAAACTCATCGCCCACTAAAGAGCCAGGAGCAGGGAGCGTGGAGCAAGGGGCCAATCCCCTGAATCCCGCTCAGCCCCTCCGCCTACTCCCCGACTTGTCCGAGCTCCTCGCTCCCTGCTCCATGCTCCTAGCTCCCCTGCCTTGGCCCGACGCCCTCGCCGGCACTCCGGCCATCGCGGTCCTCGAGCAGGCCCTCACGCGCGGCCGCCTCTCGCACAGCCTCCTCCTCACCGGCGACGGCATCGAGCTCCTCCGCGGCGCCGCCCTCGCCCTCGCCGACCGCCTCCTCAACCCTCCCTCCACCGCGCCCGAGCGCCGCCGCCCCGTCGCCGACGGCTCGCACCCCGACTGCTTCCACCTTCGCCCCGCCGGCAAAATGCGCCAGATCGGCGCCGAGGCCACGCGCGAGTTGATCGGCAAGGTCCAGGTCTCCTCCTCCGCCGGCGGCCACAAGGTCGGCATCATCCACGAGTGCGACCGCATGAACGTCGCCGCGGCCAACATCTTCCTCAAAACCCTCGAAGAACCGCCCGCGCACACCACGCTTCTGCTTCTCACCACGCGCCCGCACGCTCTGCTCCCGACGATCCGCAGCCGCTGCCAGCTCTTTCGCTTTTCCGCGCCCGGCGTGACCACGCCCGTCGACGGGTGGCCCGCCTGGCTCGAAGACTACCGAACCTGGCTCGGCCTCCTCCACGGCGGTGCGGCGAAAACCGCTCCGGCGGACGCGCTCTTCCGACTTTACGGCCTCGTCGCCCGCTTCGGCGTCCTCCTTGAGAACGCGACCGACACGCTTTGGTCGGAGCAAAAGAAAACGCTCCCGGAGACGCTCACCGACGAAGAGCAGGAGGCCATCGAGACCGGCCTGAGCAAGGGCCTCCGCGACCGCCTCTTCGCCGACCTCGAACGCGCCACCAGCACCTTCGCGCGCGAGATCTTGGTGACACCCGAAGCCGCCATCGGCGCCCGCGCCTTCGCCGAGACCGTGAAGCACCTCGAACACGCCGCCGGCCTCCTCCGCGTCAATTTCAGCGACGCCTCCGCCCTCGAGCTCTTCCTGCTCAAAACCCTCCGCGCCTGGACGCGGAAGTAGGCCGGGCATGCCCCTGATCGTCATCGAGACCCGCATCCGCGCCCCGCGCGAACGCGTCTTCGACCTCGCCCGCAGTATCGACGCCCACCAGGCCTCCACGCCAGACACCGCCGAGCGCGCCGTCGCGGGCGTCACCTCCGGCCTCATCGGTCTCGGTGAAGAAGTCACCTGGCGCGCCCGCCACTTCGGCGTCACCCAACACCTCTCGGTCCGCATCACCGCCTTCGACCGCCCGCGTCATTTCCAAGACATCATGCTTCGCGGCGCCTTCGCCCGCATGCGGCACGACCACGATTTCTCCGAGGACACGCTCGCCCCGGGCACCACACTCATGATCGACCGCTTCGATTTCGCGGCGCCACTCGGTCCGCTCGGCCGATTGGCCGAAGTCCTGTTTCTCACCCGCTATCTCCGGCGCTTCCTCGAAAACCGCAACGCCCTGCTCAAGGCCTGGGCCGAGAGCGACGAATGGAAACGCCACCTCCCGAGCGACCACGCCTGAATCGGGTTCACTCCCTCAGCCACCGCGCCATTCGCGGATACACCGTTTCCTCGCCCGCCCCCGCTCCGCCGGCCCGTTCCCGCGTGAGCCCATACCAGGCCAGCAACGGCACGCCCACGTAGCGCCCCGCGGAAAAGTTTTCCCGAAGCGACGCTCCGCCGCCCTTGTAGCCCGCGTCGTGAAACACCACGCCCGCGTCCAAGCCGAGATGCACGCAGGCCGCATACGACCACGCGATCGCCGCCATCTCCTCGCCCGGCCCCGACTCCAGGTTTTCGCCCGCCCTCGCGCGCTCCTCCGACGTCAACACCGCCAGATGCCCCGCCTCGTGCAACAAATCGCCCGGATGCGCCAGCCGCGCCTCGTCGACCACCATGCCGCCCGCTTCGATCAGCACCCCGGGCAAAAACGTCTCCGCCGCCAACTCCGCGCGACGCACCCCCACCCCGATTTCCGTCAGAAATCCGACGATCCGTTCCAAAGTCATATTTCTCTGCTGTCCGTCCCGTTGCGCCGTCGCAAACCCTTTTCAATCCACGCTCCCGCAAACGCCGCGTTCGCCTGGCTCCCCTGCCGATAAGGCCCGGAAAAATCGTTTGCGCGCCCCGGCGAAGCGCCTACTCATTCCCCGGCAACTCATGAAAGAAGTTGCCACGTCCGCCTCCTCCGCCAGCGCGTCCGCCGCCGACGCCGATTTCTACCTGCCGGCCGAGAAGTTTTTCCCCGCGAACCTGCCCGTCGCCCTCACCTTCGACGACGTCTCCCTCGCCACCCTCTATTCGGACATCCTCCCGAAAGACGCCGACACCGGCACCGCCCTCTCCGAGGCCCTCCATCTTTCCATCCCGATCGTGTCCTCCGACATGGACACCGTCACCGAGTCGCGCATGGCCATCGCCATGGCCCTCAACGGCGGCCTCGGCCTGCTCCACTACAACATGCCCGCCAAGGAGCAGGTGAAGGAAGTGGCCCGCGTGAAGCGCCACATCCACGGCCTCATCCAGGACCCCATCGCGGTCGCGCCGACCGACCTCATCGGCGACGTCCTCGCGATGATTGAGCAAAAAAAATACGCGTTCT
>CAMLNJ010000522.1 GCA_946481225.1 uncultured Verrucomicrobiota bacterium
CAAACCCGCGCCGACCGCCCAAATCGCCAAAAGAAAAAACGTGCGTCGCATTGCGCTGTGCAACGTGGCGCCGCTCTCCCCGTTTAGGCAAACTCGCACCACGCGCCACAGGTCGGTTTCGGCATCGTCCGAAACTTTCGCCTCGGGATTGCCCGCGCAGGCTTGTCACGCCCGCGCGCCGGCCCAGTTTTTCGCCCTCCATGTCGGCCTCGCCCACATCTTCGTCCGCGCCCGTCGATCCCGCGCCGTCCGTCGCCGCGGCCGCGCTCGACGCCGCCTTGGCCGAGGACCACCGCCTTCTCGCCGCCTGGCAGGAGGAACTCGCCGCCCGCCGCGAGGAACGCACCAAACTCCAGGCCCGCCACCGCGACCGCCTCGAGGACGCCCTCGATCACCTCGACTCCGTCCGAAAAAACACCTCCGAGCGCCAGGCCGACATCGCCGCCATCGGCGATCCGTCCGTCGACGCCGAACTCCCTGCTCCCAGCTCCTCGCTCCCCGCTCAGTCCGCTCCTCCCGTCGAGCCATTCACCGCCGACGACGTCGCCGGCTACCAGCTGCCTTCGCTCGAACTCCTCCGCGCCCCCTCCGCCGCCGAGCAGGAACTCGTCCCGACCGACGAAATCGAGGCCAACAAGAAGACCCTCCAGACCACGCTCGATAGCTTCGCCGTCGACGCCTTCGTCTACGACTCCATCGTCGGCCCGCGCGTCACCCAGTTCCGGGTAAAGCCCGGCTTCGGCGTGCGCGTCGAATCCATCGCCGCCCTCGAGAAAAACCTCGCCCTCTCCCTCTCCGCCAACGCCGTCCGCATCCAGGCCCCCATCCCCGGCGAGAGCTTCGTCGGCGTCGAGATCCCCAACCGCCGCTCCGTCCCGCTCGCCCTCCGTGGCGCCTTCGAATCCCCCGCCTGGGCCAACACCACCGCCGATCTACCCATCGTCCTCGGCGTCGACATCACCGGCAAGCAGGTCATCTGCGATCTCGCCAAGGCCCCGCACGCCCTCATCGCCGGCGCCACCGGCTCCGGCAAATCCGTCTGCATCAGCAACGTCATCCTCTCGCTGCTGTATCGGTTCCGCCCCGACGAACTCGAGCTCGTCCTCATCGACCCGAAGATCGTCGAGTTCGCCATCTACCGCGACCTCCCTCACCTCATCCACCCCGTCGTCACCGACCCGAAACAGGCCGTCCAAGCGCTCAAGTGGCTCGTGCGCGAGATGGAGCGCCGCTACCAGATCCTCTCCGAGAAAAACGTCCGCAACCTCGCCGGCTACAACGCCAAGGCCGCGACCGAAGGCTTCGCGAAGCTCCCCTTCATCGTCCTCATCATCGACGAGCTCGCCGACCTCATGATGACCGCCTCGCAGGAGGTCGAAACGCCCATCGCCCGCCTCGCCCAGATGGCGCGCGCCGTCGGCATCCACGTCATCCTCGCCACCCAGCGCCCCTCGGTGAACGTCATCACCGGCGTCATCAAGGCAAACTTCCCCACGCGCATCGCCTTCCAGGTCAGTTCCCAGATCGACAGCCGCACCATCCTCGACGGCAAAGGCGCCGAGGCGCTCCAAGGCCGCGGCGACATGCTCTACTGCCCGCCCGGCCTCGGCCGACTCCAGCGTCTCCAGGCCCCCTTCGTCGACGACGCCGAGGTCGAGCAGATCGTCAGTTCTCTCAAGGCCCAGCTTCAGCCGCGCTACCGCGTCGAGCTCCGCGCCGAAGACGCTCCCGGCGGCGGCGAAGACATCCTCGGCGACAGCGAGACGCACGCCGGCCTCGACCCGCTCATGAAGCAGGCCCTCGAGGTCCTCGCCGCCAACGGCCGCGCCAGCACGAGCTACCTCCAGCGCCGCCTCCGCATCGGCTACAACCGCGCCGCCAGCCTCATCGACGAAATGGAAAAACGCCGCTTCATCGGCCCCCAGGTCGGCAACAACCCCCGCGAGATCTACGTCCAACCCGGCGACCTCCACCTCGACTAAACACCCACAAGCAATTGGCCGCAAAGAACACAGAGAGCACAAAGCTCAAAGCCCGTTTCCTACTCTGCGTTCTTTGTGTTCTCTGCGGCCAATTTTTCTCCTCATCGCTCCCCCCTCCATCCCGCGCCCATCCGCGAAATCCGCGGTTAACACATTCCGTTCCGTCTCTCCGTGACCCTCCGTGCCCTCCGTGGTTAAATAAATGTCCGCCGTCGAACCCCACACGCCCGACTCTCTCCACGCCCACATCCGGCGCGACGGCGTGCGACGCACTGCGCAGGCGCTCCGCAAACCGCCGCTTCCGTCCACGCTTCTCCAGGCCCTCGCCGATCTCCCGCCCGACGGCGCCCCCGAGGCCCGCCTCTTCGTCGCCGCCTACCCGCTCGCCCCGAGCCACCTCCTCGAAAGCCTCGCCGCCCGCCATCCCGAGCCCTCCCTCCTCGCCTACCTCGCGACCAATCCGCGCACTCCGCCGCACCTCCTGATCGAACTCGCCGCCCACCCCTCCGCCGAGGTCCGCGCCCAGGCCGCGCAACACCCCCAGCTCCCCGCCCGCGAACTCCTCGCCCTCGCCGAAGACGCCACGCCGTCCGTCCGCCGCGCCCTCGCGACCAACTCCTCGCTCCGCCTCCCCCAGCAATCCCGCCTCGCCACCGACGCAGAGCCTTCCGTGCGCGCCGCCCTCGCCGGCCAATCCGCCCTCGCCGCGCCCGCCGCCCTCGTCCTCGCTATCGACGACAGCGCCGTCGTCCGCCTCCACACCGTCGCCTCCGCCCCCGCCGACGACGAGACCGTCACCGGCTGGGCGGCCACCGACGAGGAGGACGTGCAACTCGCCCTCCTGCGCCGCCGCCAGCTTCCCGAAGCCGCAGAGCGCCTGCTCCTCCAATCTTCCCACGCCTCCGTCCGCCGCGCCGCCCGCGAGAACATCGAGCCCGACGAAATCGACCTGCTCCACTTCGTCACCGCAGGCGACGTCGAGGAACGCCGCTGGGTCGCCGCCCGTCGCCGCCTGCCTCGCCCGCTCCAACGCCTGCTCGCCCAGGACAAGACCGCCTCCGTGCGCGGCGTCCTCGCCGCCAACCCCGACCTCGACCCCGGCATCGCCGCCTACTTCGTCGACCTCGCCGACGAGGCCGCCTGCCTCTCCCTCGCCGG
>CAMLNJ010000523.1 GCA_946481225.1 uncultured Verrucomicrobiota bacterium
ACATCGACGGCGACGGCTCCTGGCTGATGAACGTCCAGGAACTCGCCACCTGCCACATCGAGAAGATCGCGGCGAAGGCCATGATCCTGAACAACCAGCACCTCGGCATGGTCGTGCAATGGGAAGACCGCTTCTACAACAGCGTCCGCGGCAACACCATCCTCGGCGACAAGAGCAACGTCGGCTCCCCCGACAACCCCGGCGGCCTCTATCCCGATTTCGTCAAGATCGCCGAGGGCTTCGGCGTGAAGGGCCGCCGAGTCATCAAGAAGAGCGAACTCCGCGAAGCCATCCAGGAGATGCTCGATCACGACGGCCCCTACGTCCTCGACGTCATCGTGCCCTACACCGAGCACGTGCTGCCCATGATCCCCGCCGGCAAGACGGTGAAGGAAATGATCCTGAAGTAAGCGTGTAGTCTCCATCGCACTACGCCTGCCTCCTTTCGCCCCGCGCGCCTCCCGGCCGCGGGGCTTTTTGTTTTTCCCCGGCCTCGCCGCACACGCCCCGCTTCTGCAAGGCGCCAGCCGTTTACATTTTCCATAGATACGTAAAAAGAACGTCATCTCGACCACGAACCTTCCAATGATTGGCAGGAGCACCTAGCCGAAACGCGTCCACTCGCATGCACTCCTTTGCCCTTTCTCCCGCGGACGCCGCCCGCGGCTTAACCGTCGCTCCGTCGCGATCCGCGCTCCGCCTTCTCGCCGCCATCGCCGCGCTGCCGCTCACTCTCCCGGCCGCCGCCGTCTGGACCGGCCAAGGCGCCGACGCCGACTGGTCGACGCCGGAAAACTGGGACTCCAATTTCGACGCCCCGCCGATCAGCGACCCCGCCACCCGGCTCACCTTCGCCGGCTCCGACAACCTTTCGCCGCTCGCCGATTCCTCCTTCACCCTCCGCAGCATCGCCTTCGCCTCGGGCGCGGCCGGCTTCTCCCTCTCCGGCGCCACGCTCACCCTCGCCGGCTCGTTGGCCGACGATCCCGCCGGCAGCTTTATCGCCAACGACTCCGTCTCCTCGCAGACCATCGCCAACGACCTCGTCCTCGGCGCCTTCACCTACGTCAAGGCCGACACGGGAGACCTGGGCCTCTCCGGTTCCGTCGCGCTCGACAACAGCGGCGCCACCTTCTCCGCCGGCTCCGGCATGACGCTGACCGTCGGCGGCGTCATCTCGGGCTCCGGACTCCTCACCACCGCGGGCGACGGCACCATCCGCCTCACGCAAGACAACACCGCCGGCGGCGGTGTCGCGCTGGGCGGCAACAGCACCCTCGTGCTGGGCGCCGGCGGCGCCACCGGCTCCATCGGCGGCATCCTCGGCGGCACGTCCGGCACCACCATCGCCGTCAACCGGTCCGACGACCTCACCCTGGCCAGCTACCTCGCCGGCGACAGCAGCTTCGTCCACGCCGGCTCCGGCGCGCTCACCCTCGCCACCTCCAACGGCTACAACGGAACCACGTCGGTCGTCGGAGGCGGCGCCCTCGTCCTCGCACACGACGAGGCGGCCGGCGGCTCCACCGCGTTCCTGCTCTCCGGATCCGGCTCCACCCTGCGGATCGAAAGCGGCATCACGCTCGCCGCCGACATCGACGCCGGAGCCGACACCGTCGTCGACGTCCTCGGCACGCTCACCCCTCGCGCCACCGGCTCCGCCGGCTCGCGGTTCACCGACGCCATTCTCCGCGTAGGCCCCGGCGGCCGCCTCGACGGCAACACCGACTTCAACGACGACGACACCGAGGGCTATTTTCTCCACGGCGATTCCCTCCTCCAGCTCGACACCTCCGACGCCGTCGGCCCCGATGCGTATTTGGAATTTCACGACAGCTCTTCCGTCGCCTCCACCACCCCCGGCGCCATCCTCGACGGGTGGTTCGTCTACTTCGGCGGCGACCCCGACGACGCGGACGCCCCCGTCCGCGCGCTGACGCTCCCCGGCCCCGGCGTCATCGCGGGCGGCCTGCACGAGTTGGCGGGCAAGATCTCCCTCGATCTCGACCAGACCGGCATGATCACCGGCTACACCGACATCGCCCTCTACGATTCGGCGACCCTCGTCCTCTCCGCCCCCCGGGCCCTGGGCGGCGCGGCCCCCCTCGACCCGGATACCGACGAAACCGACATCCTCCTCGATCTCTACGACGCCTCCATCGTTCGTCTCGAGGCCGACGACGCCCTGCGCAACACCTCGCTCGCCATGGGCGACGACAGCCGGTTCATCCTCAACGGCCACTCCGTTACGCTCTCCAACCTCGGCGCCTTTGGCGACCTCGGCGCGCGCATCGTCAACAACTCCGCCACCCCCGCCACCTTCATCCTCGACACCTGCGGTTGCGCCCCCAGCGGCGTTTTCGGCGATGTCTTCGCCGACCAGGACGAAAGCTACGGCGGCACCAGCGCGCCCCTCTCCTTGGATTTCCGCGGCAGCGGCTACATCCTCCTGGACGGCGTCCAGCGGCACACCGGCTCCACCACCGTCACCGGCCCCGCGCCTCTCGACCCCGACACCGGGCTCCCCACCGCCCCGCTCGTCCTGACCGTATACGGCGCGCCCGACACCGACACCGTCGTCCGCGGTCTCGTCTCCAGCCCTCTCGAGCTAAATGGCAACGCCATCCTCGCCGGCGCCGGCCCCGTCGCCGGCGTCACGGTGAACGACGGCGCCGGACTCTCCCCCGGCGACGGAGTCTTCTTCGGTCCGCTGGTCGACACGCTCTCCACCGGCCCGGTCACCCTCTCCGGCGACACCTCCCTCACCATCGACCTCTCCGATGCCGCGCCCCTCGAAGGCGAGCTCGGATGGGACGCCCTGAACGTCGCCGGCATGTTCTCCTTCTCCTCCACGCTCGGCGAGACCTTCACCGTCTCGCTTCGCACCGGGGACGGCGTCAGCGAAACCATCGCCAATTTCGACGAGACCCAGTCCTACTCCTTCACGATCGTCACCGCCTCCGGCGGTTTTGCCAACTACACGCCTTCCTCCTCCTCGGTCAGTCTCGCCGCCCTGGCGACACCCCCCGCCGGCTCCTGGTCCGTCCGGGTTGATGGCAACAACCTCTACCTCGACTACGCTCCCTCCCCCGTTCCCGAGCCCGCGACCGCCGCCGCCTTCGCGGCCCTGGCCGCCCT
>CAMLNJ010000524.1 GCA_946481225.1 uncultured Verrucomicrobiota bacterium
TGGCCGGCGGTGGCGAAGCATTTCAAGGCGGACGAGGCGGGCAACGTGGCGCGCGGCGATGTGCTCACGGAGCAGTGCTCGGGCAACATCGTGTTCACCGAGAAGGGCCACGTGGTGACGTTGCTCGGCGTGAGCGATCTCGTGGTGGTGCATACGGCCGACGCCACGCTGGTGATGCCCAAGGCGAAGGCGCAGGACATCAAGGCTCTGCTCGCGAAGGTCGCGACACACAAGAACGCGGCGAAGCTGCTCTGAGGCGGCGGCGGACGAACCGGGTTTTAACGCAGAGGCGCGGAGACGCGGAGCGGAAGTTCTGTTGAAATGAGATTTCTCGGCATCGACTACGGCACGCGGCGGATCGGGCTGGCGGCGGGGGACGAACTCGGCATCGCCACGCCGATTCCCGCGCTGGTCGAGGCCGAGCCGGCGGCGCGGAGGCGCGCGCTGGCGGCGGTGGTGAAGACGCGTCGCATCCAGGAGATCGTGCTCGGGCTGCCGCTCAACATGGATGGCAGCGAGGGGTTCAAGGCGAAGGAGACGCAGGCCTTCGCGGAGGAACTGCGAGCGGAGTTCGGGCTGCCGGTGCATCTCGTGGACGAGCGGCTGAGCTCGCATCTCGTCGAGAGCGGGATGAACCAAAAGCAGCTCCGCGAGATCCGCGGCAAAGGCGTCATCGATTCGCGGGCGGCGGCGGTGATTTTGCAGGATTACCTGGATCAACGTTTCCCGCCGGGGCTGCCGGGAGCGGCGCCGGAAATTTAACCGCAGATTTCGCAGATAGGCGCAGATAAACACATTTCTGGTTTGGTATCCGCGTTCATCTGCGAAATCTGCGGTTAAACGCTGTCATGAATGGAGAAACCCAACGCTGGAAGTGTCTGGTCGCCTACGATGGCACGACGTTTTCGGGCTGGCAGGCGCAGCCGGACAAGAACGCGGTGCAGGACCATATCGAGCGGAGGCTGGCGGAGCTGTTGCAGGCGGAGATTCGAATTCATGGGAGCGGGCGCACGGACGCCGGGGTGCATGCGCGCGGGCAGGTGCTTCATTTCGACGCGGGTTGGCGGCACGGGCCGGAGAAACTGCTCGCGGCGCTGCGCGGCGGGCTGCCTCCGACGATCCAGGTGCGGACGGCGGAAGTCGTGGAGAAGGCGTTTCACGCGCGCTACTCGGCCGTCGGAAAGATCTATCACTACCAACTGATCCACGGCGCGTGGGCCGATCCCTTCGAGCATCCGTTCACGTGGTCGGTGCCGAAGGCGCTCGACGTGGGCGCGATGCGGGCGGCGGCGGAGGCGCTGCGCGGGAAGCATGATTTCCGGGCGTTCTCGGCGTTTGGCGGCGAGGAGCGGGAGAACACGGTGCGCACGCTGGCGCGGCTAGACCTGATCGAGGACGGCCGGCGCCTGCGGATCGAGGCCGAGGCGGAGGGGTTTTTGTATAAGATGGTGCGCAGCCTCGCGGGCGCGCTGGTCTATGCCGGCATGGGCAAGCTCACGCCCGGGCGGATCGCGGAGCTGCTGGAGACGCGCGAGCGCACGGCGGAGGTCGAGACGGCGCCGCCGCAGGGGCTGTGCCTGATGAAAGTGCATTATCCGGCGCCATGGGGCTCGGGGGGCGGCGAGCGATGAGCCAAGCGGAGGGCGCGAGGGCGGGGGCGGAAGGCGGGCCCGCGGAAACCCGACCGGCGGTCGGGTCTACATGGGTCGGGTCGACGGCGGAGGGCGGCTGGCGAGGTCTGGCTCGCGGACTGCGCGACGTGTTGTTCCCGCCCTCGTGTCTGCATTGCGGCGACGTGGTGGAACGGAGTCCTTTGCGGCATGTGTGCGCGGGGTGCGAGCCGTTGATCCCGCGCGTGGAGGCGCCGTGTTGCCCGTGTTGCGGCCATCCGTTTTTCGGCGAGGCGTCGGGGGAGCGGTTGTGCGTGCATTGCGAGGGGCTGCGGCCGGAGTTTCGCGAGGGCCGGACGGCGGTGTTGTTCAAGGGGCCGGCTCGGGCGCTGGTTCACGAGTTGAAATACCGGCAGGGGCTTTTCGCGCTGGAGGACATGGCGGAAATCCTCGCGGGCAATGCGCATACGGCGGAGTTCTTGCGCGGGGCGATCCTCGTGCCGGTGCCGCTCCATCCGCGGAAAAAGCGCGAACGCGGCTACAACCAAGGCGAGGAGCTGGCCCGGACGGTGGCCGGCCGACTCGGGGGCGGAACGAGCGTGGCGGAACTCCTCCGGCGCGTGGCCGACACCCAAACGCAAACCAGTCTCGACCGGGAGCGGCGCCGGGCGAACCTCAAAAACGCGTTTGCCCTCGCCCCGGGGGTCCCCATTAACCCGGACCTTCGGTATGTGCTCATCGACGATGTCTTCACCACGGGTTCGACCCTCAACGCCTGCGCGGCCGTGCTGCGCCGGGCGGGTTGCCTGAACGTGGACGTCTGCACCTTTGGCCACGGTTAACCGATCCTAGCCCTTCAACCCGCTTTCGCGTTTATGTCGCTGTTCAGCAAGCCGAAGTATTCGACCGTCGTCGTAAAAAAGAAAGACATCCCGAAGGGCCTCTACACGAAGTGCCCGATTTCCGGAGACGTCATCTTCAACCAGGAGCTGGAGGCGAACCAGATGGTCGCTCCGAAGAGCGGCTACCATTTCCCGATCGGCGCCCGCGCCCGCATCAAGGGGCTGTTCGACGCCGAAACCTTCGTCGAACATGACGCTTCCGTGAAGTCGGCCGACCCGCTGAAGTTCGTCGACTCGGCCGCTTATCCCGACCGCATCAAGAAATACGAAAAAGACAGCGGCCTGCCCGAGGCGGTCATCTGCGGCGTGGGCAAGATCCACAACATCAAGGTCTCCGTGGCCGTGATGGATTTCCGTTTTTGCGGCGGCGCGATGGGCTCGGCCGTCGGCGAGAAGATCACCCGCGCCATCGAGCGCGCCCGCGACGAAAAGTGCCCGTGCATCATCTTCTCCGCGTCCGGCGGCGCGCGCATGCAGGAGGGCATTTTCTCGCTCATGCAGATGGCCAAGACGAGCGCGGCGCTGGGCCGTCTGTCGGAGGCCGGCCTGCCCTACATCTCGGTGCTCACGCACCCGACGATGGGCGGCGTTACGGCCAGCTTTGCGGTCTTGGGCGATGTCAAC
>CAMLNJ010000525.1 GCA_946481225.1 uncultured Verrucomicrobiota bacterium
ACGCGATCATGGAGCAATACCAGGTCGTCGTCCACGGCGTCGGCCTCTACCCGGGTAACGCCGCCGGCCTCGATCGGGAGCACCTCCGCCGTCTCAAGACCCTCCTCCGCCGCACCCGCGCGCCCTGGTTCTCGGACCACCTCTGCTGGGGCAGCGTAGACGGCGCCTTCAGCCACGACCTGCTCCCGCTTCCCTACACCCGCGAAGCCGTCGAGCGCGTCGCCGAAAACCTCCGCATCGCCCAGGATTTCCTCGAGGTGCCCGTCGCCGTGGAAAACGTCTCCAGCTACGCCGAGTTCAAGGACAACGAAATGACCGAGTGGGACTTTCTCAACGAGGTCGTCCACACCGCCGACGTGGGCGTGCTCCTCGACGTGAACAACATCTACGTCTCCTCGATCAACCACGGCTTCGATCCCCTCGCCTACGTCGACGCCGTTCCCGCCGAGCGCGTCGCCCAGATGCACATCGCCGGCCACTCCCGTTACGAGCGCTTCATCATCGACACCCACGACCACCCCGTCGTCGACCCGGTCTGGCGACTCTACGCCCGCGCCATCGAACGCTGCGGCCCCGTCGCCACCCTCCTCGAATGGGATGCCCGCATCCCCTCCTTCGACGAGGTCTGGGCCGAGGCCCAAAAGGCCCGCCGCTACTGGACCCACGCCGCCGAGACCGCGTCGGCCTCCCGCGCCGCCTGATCAAAGGTGGGCGGGCGCGTCCCTGCGCCCGCTACCTTCGCCACAAGCCACGGGCGGAGGGACCCGCCCGTCCACCTAAAATCTGAAATCAACCGGATCCTCGCTCCCTGCTCCATGCCTCTCCTCGACACCCAACGCCGCTTCTTCGCCGCGCTCGTCGAACCGCTGTCCGGCGAAAACCGCGCCCTCGCGGAGCTCCCGCCCGGCGCCTCCGCGCCCTCCGAGGCCTTCCACGCCACCGCCGACGCGCTCCTTCGCTCGACCGACGCCGTCCACGCCCGCGAACGCCTCGGCCTTTACCACCGCCAATACTGGTTCCGCCTCATCGACTCGCTCGCCGAGGATTTCCCGCGCGTGCGCGATCTCCTTGGCGCCGAATCGTTCCTCTCCGCGATCGAACGTCACCTCCGCGCCCGCCCGCCCGCGAGCTGGACGCTTCGTCATCTCGGCGCCGGTTTCGCCGATTTCCTCCGCCACGACTCCGCCATCGCCGTCCCGCTTCGCCCCTGGGCCGCCGACCTCGCCGTCTACGACTACGCCCATATGCAGGCCTTCGAGGCCACGACCCTTCCCGCGCCGGAGAACGCCGACCACGCCACCCGCGCGCTCACGCTCCAACCCTCCGTTCTCCTCGTCGCCGTGGACCGCCCCATCTCGCGCCTCCTTCGTCCGCGCCGGAAACCCGCCACGTTCGCGCCCCCCGATCTCGTCCGCCGCGAACTTCACGTCGTCTGGCGCGACTCCGGCCACGTCCTCCGGGCCCGCCGCGAGCCGCTCTCGCTTTACCCGCTTCTCCAAAGCCTGCGCCGCGGCGGCGCCTTGGAAAAAATCATCGCCGACACCCGTCCGCTCCCCCGCCCCGTCGCGATCCGGACCGCCTTCTCCCGCTGGCTCTCCCTCGGCTGGCTCGCGCTCTCCCCCTGATTTCTCCGCCTCTCCCGCCGCCGCCTTCTCCTTCCGGCTCCCGCCCCCGCTCCTCGCTCCCTGCTCTTCACCATGTCCACCCGCCCTCTCCTCTCCCGCCTCGCCGCCCTGCGCGCCACCCTCCGGCGCCCCGCCCACGACATCCTCGCGCTCAGCCTTCGCCTCGTCTTCGGCTGGCAATTCTTCCTCACCGGCCGCGGCAAACTCGCCCACCTCGAGCGCACCGCCGAGTTCTTCGCCTCGCTCCATATCCCCGCCCCCGGCGCGCACGCCCTCGGCATCGGCCTGCTCGAATGCGTCGGCGGCATCCTCCTTCTCCTCGGCGCCGGCACGCGCGTCCTCTCCGCCCTGCTCGCGGGCGCCATGCTGGTCGCCCTCGCCACCGCCCACCGCGGAGAAATCACCGCGGACGGTCTCGACGGCCTCTTCGCCGCCCCGCCCTTCCCCTACCTGCTCGCCACCGCCTTCCTGCTCGTCGCCGGCCCCGGCCGCCTCGCCCTCGACGCCTGGCTCGCCGCGCGCCTCGCCCGCGCTTGCCACGCGGCCCCGTCCACGCGCTGATCCCTCTCTCCATGTCGGACGGTCCTCCCCTCCTGCTCGAGACGCTCCTCGCCGAGGCGCCCGTGCTGCTCGCCTACGCCCGCGCCCGCCTGCACGACCACCACGAGGCCGAGGAAGCGGTGCAAGACTGCCTCCTCGCCGCCTGGGCCCAGCGCGAGGCCTTCGCGGGCCGCTCCACCGTCCGCACCTGGCTGGTCGGCATCCTGCGCCACAAGCTTCTCGATCGCCTCCGCGCCCGCCGCCGCCGCCCCGACCGCCCCGATCCCTCGGCCCCGGCGCCCGAGACGGACGACGACGGCTACGATCCGCTCGAGGCCTGCTTCACCCCGCACGGAGCCTGGCGGGTCGACCCCACCTTTGCCACCGACGCGCTTGCCGACTGCCCCCACCAGTCGGCGCTGCGCTCCGAGCTTCGCGCGTTGCTTCGCCTCTGCCTCGACGGACTGCCCGCCACGCTTCGCCGCCTCTTTTCCCTGCGCGAACTCGACCAGCTCGAAACCCGCGAGGCGGCGAGCCTGGCCGGCGTCTCCGCCGCCAGCGCGCCGGTGCTTCTCACCCGCGCTCGCATGCGCCTGCGCGACTGCCTGCAACAACGCCTCGCCTCGTCGCCATGAGCTCGTCGCTTCCTCCTCCGGGCGACCCGCGCCCGCCCCCTCCGCGCGCCTACCGCCTCGCCCAACGCGTCGAGGCCCCTCTCGCCAGCCTCGTCGGCCTGAGCTGTCGAGAGTTCGCCCGCCTCGCCGTCGCCCGCCTCGACCGCGAGCTCACCCCCGGCGAAGCCCTCCGCCACCGCCTCCACGGCGCCATGTGCGGCCTCTGCGCCCGCTTCGCCGCCCAGTTCTCCCTCCTCAACGAGCTCAGCCACGAAATCGAAACCGAAACGACGCCCGACGCCGCGGCCGACCCCGCCGCGCTCGCCCGCATCGCCGCCGCCGTCCGTGCCGCGGCC
>CAMLNJ010000526.1 GCA_946481225.1 uncultured Verrucomicrobiota bacterium
AGATGATCAGCAGGTTGTGCGAGATGAGTCGCGGCTATCGCCGGATCTAGGTTTACAAGACACAGCCTAACTTGCCGCGACGAAGCCGTGGAAGGCCGCCTGCTGGTTGGGGGGGATGCGGACGTGGAGAAACACGCCCTCGTCACGTTGCTCCTCGTGTTGCACGTGGCCGATCTGGTGCGCCCGGGCGATCAAATCGTAGCGGGCGTGCGGGATCAGCAGCTTCATCTGGCCGAAGGCGTCGGCGATCAGCTCGAGACACTGGTCCTCGAGCCCGGCCAAGCCCGCGCCGGTCCGGGCGCTCAGGAAAATCGCCTCCGGCGCGAGCGCGCGAGCGCGCATGATCTGCGCCTCGTCGGCGGCGTCGACCTTGTTGAAAACGGTGAGCATCCGCTTCGCGTCGGCGCCCAGCTCGCCCAAGACGCCGAGCGTGGTCGCGTGGTGCGCGGCCACGTTGGGAGCCGTCACGTCGAGCACATGGATGAGAAAATCAGCAACGATCGCCTCCTCGAGCGTCGCCTTGAAGGCCTCGACCAGCCCGTGCGGCAGGTCGCGGATGAAGCCCACCGTGTCGGTGACAAGCAGCTTCTGGTTGCCGCGCAACAGAAGCTGACGCGTGGTCGGATCGAGCGTCGCGAAGAGCTTGTCCTCGGCGAGCACGCTGGCGCCGGTCAGCGCGTTGAGGAGCGAAGATTTGCCGGCGTTGGTGTAGCCCACGATCGCGGCCGTCGGGACCGGCACGCGCTGGCGCTTGTGACGCTGCACGCCGCGCTGCTTGCGCACCTCGACGAGTTCACGCTTCAGGCGCGTGATGCGGTCGTTCACGAGACGACGGTCCTGCTCGAGCTGCGTCTCGCCCTCGCCGCCCATCGCGCCGCCGCCACCGCCGCCGCCGCGCTGGCGCGAAAGGTGCGTCCACGCGCGTGTCAGCCGGGGCAGCGAATACTGCATGCGCGCCAGCGCCACCTGCAGCACCGCCTCGCGCGTGCTCGCGCGGTCGGCGAAGATGTCGAGGATCACTTCCTCGCGGTCGATCACCGCCAGGCCGGAAAGTTTTTCCCAGTTGCGCTGCTGCGCGGGCGAAAGCGATTCGTCGATCACGATCAGGTCGGCATCGGCCGCCTTCGCCGCCTCGATGATCTCCTCCGTCTTGCCGCTGCCGATCAGCGTCGCCGGCGTCGGCTGGCGTAGGTTTACCAGTTCCTTTTGGACGACCTCGATGCGAAGGTTCTGCACCAGTTCCTCGAGCTCGTTCAGCAATTCGGCCGCCTCGCCGGAGGCCATTTCGTGCGTCTGGATGCCCACGAGAAAAGCGCGGTCGCAACGCTTGCGCTCGGTTTTAGGAACTTCGTCAAGAAAATCGGCCATCGGGTAAGAGGGTGTGGGGCGGGAAACGGAAAGTCGGAGAGGAGCTATCGGCCGCAAAGATGCACAAAAAATCGATTCTGCCGACAAAGCTCTCCCGCGCGCCCGTAGGCGCCTGAAACGCCCCATGCGCCCTTGGGTTTATCGCGCTTTTTTGCGAGCATTGCTTCTGTGCTTCGGGGCTTCAGCGACGGCTCGGCACGCGCACCACCTGCATCCCGGCGGCCCGAGCCGCGCGCATGCCCGGCTCGGCGTCCTCGAAAACGAGGCATTTCTCCGGAGCCACCCCGATCCGGCGGGCCGCTTCGAAAAACATGTCCGGGTGCGGCTTGCCCCGCCCGGGCGCCACGTCGTGGGGCGTGACCACCACCGAAAACAATTCGTCGAGCCCCGCGGCCTTCAAGGCCGGCAGCGCGATGTCGGGCGTGCCGCCCGTGGCGATCGCCACGGGATACACCTTGGCCACCTCCCGCGCGAAGGCCACCACCGGATCGATCGGCGTGATCTCATGCAGCTGCTCCAGGTAGAAGCGCTCTTTCCGGTCGGACACGCCTTCGGCGCTGCTGATTTTCAAGCCGTGCTTCGCCGCCAGCAATTCCGCCACCTGGATCGACGGCACCCCGCCCAAGGCATAAAAATAATCCTCGTCGAGCGGCCCCGCCAGCCCCTCATGCCGCAAGGCCGTCTGCCAGGAGCGAAAATGCACGGGCATGGTGTCGATCAGCGTTCCGTCCAAGTCGAAGATGTAACCGGCGAAATCGCCGGCGGGGATGTCCAACTGCATAAAGTCGGACACCTTCAACCCTGCGCCCTGCGGCGTGCAATCGAAACCTCCCGCCGGACGGGACACGGCCGATACCGCTACTTGAAAAAGACGCGCGGGACGCTGCTGTCTTGGAGCACGACCTGCCGCGAGCCGGCCGGAGCCGGCAAACCGAGCGGAGCCCATTGCTGCAAATCGGTCGAGCGGTAGAGTTGATAAAAGGCTCCCGGGACGTCCGGAAGGGAGAGCTCAAAGGTGGGCAACCCATCACCGTTCCAGATCTCCGGCTCATAGAAGTAGCCCCAACTCGTGAGCATCTGCAGTTGCCAGCGTTCCTCGGCCAGCGGCGGTCGGTCGGAAGGCAGTGGCAGCCTATGCAAGACGTTCTCCGTCTCTTCGGCACGTAACAGATAAAGCGCCTCGCCCGTCGGCACGACCCCGAGATGGCCGAAGTCGTTCACCTCGATCACCTCAAATGTCTGCAAATAATCGTGCGAGATCACGATGACGCCATTCCTTGCCGCCGGCGTGTTCGGGGTCAGGACAACCGGAATCTCCTCACAAACGACCGCGCACGTTTCTCCGCCTCGGGTGCATTCGAAGCCTATCGTCGGAAACGTGGCAAGGATAGCGGGCGATCCATAGACCCATTCCGGTTGGATCGCCCGAATTTTGTAAGCCATCCAGCCGCTGTCCACATGCCCGACCCACAACATGCGTCCGCTCAGCGCGAACAAGCGGCCGTTATCCGCCTGCGTCGGCGCCACGTCGAACGACCAAGGCGCATTGAGCACCTCCGACGAGAGATCCGAAGCGCTCCAATTCACCCCGTCCACGCTCACAGGCCCGGGACGCGGCCACACGTCCATCGGCGCCCCCGGTCTCGTCCCATAGAAACGGGCGCCATCTGAGATCACGTAGAGCAAACCGTCCGCCCGCGCGATCAAGTCCCCGGATTCGCGATCAACGACGTAAGGAATATCGGTCCTGTAACCGAGAAAGGCGTC
>CAMLNJ010000527.1 GCA_946481225.1 uncultured Verrucomicrobiota bacterium
CAAACAAGCCCAGAAAATGCAGCGCTCGATCGAGTCGCTCCAGGCCCAGCTCGCCTCCAAGGAACTCGATTTTTCGCGCGGCGGCGGCGCGGTGCAGGTGAAGATCAACGGCGCGGGCCAGTTCCTTTCGCTCAAGATCGACGCCGAGTTTCTCAAGGAGGACGCCGCCACGGTGTCGTCCGAAATCCTCGCCGCCGTGCAGGAGGCCTCCGCGGCGGCCAAGAAGTTTAACGAGGAGGAAATGCAGAAGGTCACCTCCGCGTTCCAGATGCCGGGGCTGTTCTAAGCCAGACAAGCTACGGCGGACCGATTCTTTGGAATGTTTTTGACCGCGGATTTCGCGGATGGGCGCGGATGGAAGAGTCTTCATCCGTGTGTATCCGCGAGATCCGTGGTTTCTTTTTTGAGCGATGACACCCGCCTTTGAAAAACTCCAGCAGGCGTTGAAGCGGCTGCCCGGAGTCGGCTATCGTTCCGCCGAGCGGATCGCATTGCATCTGCTGGTGGAGAAGCCGGCGCGGCTGCCGGAGCTCGTGGCGGCCTTGGAGGAGGCGGCCAGGACGGTGCGGCGTTGCACGCGGTGCGGCAATTTGGCCGAGGGCGATTTGTGCGCGGTGTGCTCCGATACGCGGCGCGACCAGTCGGTGGTTTGCGTGGTCGAGCACACGCCGGATCTCGTGGCGATGGAGCGCTCGGGCGCCTACCGCGGTGTCTACCACGTGTTGCACGGGCGGCTCTCGCCGATCAACGGCGTGGGCCCGGACGACTTGAATTGGGCGGCGCTGCGGGAGCGGCTGGCGGCGGGCGAGGTGCGAGAGTTGATTCTCGCGCTGGGGAACGACGTGGAGGGCGAGGCGACCTGCCACTTTATCACGCAGCAACTCGCGGAGGCGGGCGCGGCGTCCGTGGATGCGGGCTCGGTGCGCGAAGGAGCCGCGGGAGCGGTGAAGGTCTCGCGCATCGGTTTCGGTCTGCCGAGCGGCGGCGGCGTGCTCTACGCCGACGCGGTCACGCTGCGGAGCGCGCTCGAGGGGCGGCGCGAGTATTCGTGAGCGGGGCTCGGACGGAGTTTGCATCGCCGCCGACGCCGGACTGATCCAGCTCGGCGCTCATCCGCTCAGGGCAAGGGCGTTTGACCGGGAATAAGCAGTCGAGCGCCGCCCGAGGGCAGGCGAACGAGGACGGAGCTTTCGGGCGCGAGCGCCAGAAGTTCGTCGTCGTTGATGAGGCTCGGGCCAAGCCGGGTATCCGTGCGCATCCGCTCTCCGGCGGCGAGCAGGCGGGTGGCGACTCGGGCGTCGGGCGAAAGCGGGCGGCTGGTCATGATCAGGTCGGGATGGGCGCGCTTGGGCACGAGTAGCGACGGCGGGCGCGCGGAAACTTCCACCAGCGGAGGAGACTCGACACGGACGCCGGCAGGCGGGGCGGGGATACGGGGGAGGCGCAGCCAGAGCAGGGCGATGGCGAGCGCGGGGAGCGTGAGCGCGGAGGCGGTGGCGCGGGCGCGTCGCAGGTATCGCCGGCGTCGGGCGCCGCGCAGCATGGCGTCGAGGGTGGCGGCGCGAAAATCGTCCGGGGCGGAGTCCGCGACGACGTGTTGCAGGAGGTGATCGTCGGCGTGCGTGCGGTGCGGTTTCATGGAGCGGGCTCTCGCAGACGGGCGAGCAGACTGGTTTTGATGCGGGCGCGCAGGCGGGAGAGCCGCGATTCGACGGCTTTCTCGGTGCTGTCGAGTCGTTGGGCTATGGCGCGGACGGAGTGTTGATCCTGGTATTTCCATCCGAGCAGGACGCGGTCTTCCTCGGGGATGCGCGCGAGCTCGGTTTGAAGGAGGGTGCCGAGCCGCTCGGCCGGATCGTCCAGATCGGGCGCGCCGGAACGCGTGGCGTCGTGGGCGGCGGAGTGGCGGGTGAATCGATCGAGAAAGGCGAGGTAGCGGCGGCGGCCGCGGCGTTGATCGGAGAGCGCGCTGCGGGCGAGGATGGTGAGCCAGCTCCAGAGATGGCTTTCTTCGGTGAAGAGACGCGCGTGGCGCGTGACGCGGAGGAAGGTGGCTTGGAGCGCCTCGCGGGCGGCGTGTTCGTCGCCGCGCGCCACGACGAGCAGGTAGCGCAACAGGCGGTCGAAATAGGCGGCGTGGAGCGCGCGGTAGGCGGCTTCATCGCCGCGCTCCAGGCCGCGGGTGAGGGCGGCGACGGAGAGCGGAGGGGAGCCAGCGACCGGAGACGCGGAGACGACGGGACGGGGATCGGCCACTGGGTCGGGGTGGGGCAGGTAGTGGGAGGGGATGGAAACGAAGCGAGCCTAGTGTTTGGCGGCGGCGGTTTCCCGGACGGCGATGGTTTTGGTCAGCACATCGAGCACGTCGACGATCACCGCGAGTTCCTCCGGTTCTCCGACGGCGATGAGCAGCTGGGTTTCCTGGTGAAATTTAAGGATGGGCGGCGCCTTCACTCCGCGCAGTTCCCAGCCGGTGCGGATGGCGGTGGTGATGTCGTCCACCGTGATGTCGGCGCGCAAGTAGGGGGCTAGGGAGTAGAATCGGGTTGCGACGACGTTCGGCGCAAAGCCCCGAACATGAAAATACCAGATGGAGGAGGGTGAGACGCGTTCGTCTTGGGTGATAAAATTAACCGTGGTTTCCACCGAAAAATTTCCCGACCGGACTGTTTTCTGGGTGGCTTCGCCGAAGGCCTTGAAAAGCCGGGGGACGTTGACGTTCTTGAGCCGCAGCGAGGGGAGCGGGAGCTGCGCGTATTCGGCGGGGATGATGACGTTGAGCGTCTGGCCGGACGCCTTTTCGATCGCCGCGATGAGGTCGGCGGGCGTGCCTCCGGGGAAATCGAGGTCGAAGCGGGGCAGGGCGGCCTCGGTGATTTTCTCCTCATCCGCGATGGCTTGGGCGGCTTCCGCGATGAGGGCGGTTCGTTGCCGTCTCTCTGCTGAGATGCCGGCGTTCTGTGACGGCGTTTGCGCGAGGGTGAATGCCGGGAGGGCGGCGAGGACGAGGAGGGCGATGCGAAGGAACGGCGTATGACGTGCGAGATTCATGGGGAGACGGAACGTGGGTTTGGCGGGCGTCGGCGTGGGTGCCTTTATCCGATACACGCCGCGCGGCGTCGAATCCTTCGGAAT
>CAMLNJ010000528.1 GCA_946481225.1 uncultured Verrucomicrobiota bacterium
AGGTGTCGTTACCCGCGCCGCCGACCATGTTGTCGTCGCCACCTTGGCCGAACAGGGTGTCGTTGCCCGCGCCGCCGTTGAGCGTATCGTTCCCGAGTCCGCCGCGCAGGATGTCGTTACCCCCGAGACCGTTGATGGTGTCAGGACCGGCCGTACCCCACAACATGTCATCGTTGGACGTCCCGTCGATCGAGGCGGCGCCCAGGGCGACCGTGATGTCGGCGAACTGAGCGAACTCGACGCCTGTGAGGGTGTCGGTCCCGTCCGGTCCGGTGATGGTGAAGGAGCCCCCGTTGTCGGTGATGACGTACTGGGACCGGTTGCCGGCGTAGACCGCAGTGTCGTTCCCGCCGCCGCCGTGGAGGGTGTCGTTGGACACGCCGCTGACCAGCATGTCGTCGCCGCCGCCGCCGTTGAGGGTGGAGCCGAGCTCCTGCGCCTCCACCACGGGGTGGTCGGGGATGGACACGTTCAGCACGTAGGTCGAGCCGAAGGCCGGGTTGCCGGCCACGACGGAGTCGCCTGAGCCGCTCGCGTAGCGTCCGATCGCGATGTAATAGGTGCCGCCAGCCGCGAAGGTGTGGTTCAGCAGCGAATTGGTCGACGATGCGTCATCGTCATTGACCGCCAGGCGATTGCCTGCGGCGTCGAAGATCTGGATGACTGTATCGAAGCTGGCCGAGGCGATGTCGAACGTGCAGGCCGCCCCCGCAGTGACGGTGAACTCATAATATTCCAGGCCGAAACCGTTCGCGGCTCCGCGAATGACGGCGTGAGGCGTGGTGGTGGCGTTCAGGACGCCGGGGTCGTCCACCAGATCGAAGTTTCCGTCGATATTGACGGCCGTTCCGATGCTCGAGTTCGAGGTGTCGGTTCCCTTGATGACATCCTCGGCGCCGACGACAGCGCCTTCGCCCGCGATCAGGGTGTCGGCGCCGCCTTCGCCATTGATCGTGTCGACGCCGCCGCCGCCGCGAATGACGTTGGCGCCGCTGTCGCCGATGAGCGTGTCGTTGTAGGCGGATCCGCGGATGTTTTCGATGCTGTTCAGGGTGTCGGTTCCGTCGGCCCCGACGCCGATGGCGGTCCCCGCGCCAAGGTTGACGCTGACCGCGCCGTTGGCGCCGCTGAAGTCGGCTTCGTCGGCGCCCGCGCCGCCGTTCAGCGTGTCATTTCCGCGCCCGCCGGCCAGACGGTCGTTGCCGTCCCCGCCGTTCAGCGTGTCGATGCCGTCGGCGCCGAACAACCAGTCGGCGAAGGAGGTCCCGTTGAGAATATTCGCCGCCGCGTCGCCCTCGAGACGGATGCCGGCGGTCAGCGCCGGCGCGGCGATGGTCTCGTCAGCGAACTGCAGGAACTCGACGTTGCGCAGGGTGTCCGTGCCGTCCGGACCGGCGACGGTGATGAGGCCATAGGTGACCCCGTCGACCACCTCGGTCCCGACCGTGACGGTGTACTGGGCGCGGTTACCCGAGAACACCGCCGTATCCGATCCGGCGCCGCCCTCTATCTGGTCGTTTCCGCCGTTGCCGCGCAGCACGTTGGCGGTCGCGTTGCCGATGATGGTCTCCGCGCCGCCGCCCCCGATGGCGTTCTCGATGACGGCGCCCATGGCGATGGCGACGTTGCCCGTCAGCCCGCCCACGCTGGAGAAGTGTCCCTGCCGCAGGTCGATCAGGCCGCCGTTGGTATAGTATTGGAAGTCCAGGGTGTCGGTGCCGCCCGCGTCCCACACCGCGAAGATCACGGCCTGCGGACCGAGTTGCGTGCCGGCGTTGTACCACATGCGATCGGCGGTCGAATTGAAGCCATAGACCGTATCGCCCGTGCGCGTCGCCATGTTGGCGCCGTAGAGGCGCTGGGCCGCGGCGATGTCGTCGAGCAGGGGCGAGGCCGCGTAACGGCCTCCGAAGGCGCCGCCGGTGTTGGTTTCGCTGAAGTAGCTCATCACCGTGTACTGACGGGAATCCTCGTAGTACTCGGCGCTGTTCGCGTAGGTGATCGGCCCGCCCGAGCCCGCATTATAGTCGCCCGGGTGGCCCAGGCCGATCCCGTGGCCGATCTCGTGCAGCAGCACCTGGTAGCCATAGAAGAGGTAGCCCGGTGCGGAATTGTAGCTCAGGCTGGAGTTGATCCAGACGTCACCGGAACTGGCGGCATGGTTGGTGCTGCCGGGGAAATAGGCGAAGGCCGCCGCGCCGCTCTGGCCGGCGGAGTAGTTGCCGAACAGCATGACCGCAGAGTCGGAATAGGCCGCATCGCCTTCCGTCCCCGTGCCCACGCGGTTGAAGGTGATCCGCGCCACGTCGGACCAGGCCTGCAGCATCAGTTCGGTCGCCTGGATCTGCTGGACGTTGAAACGCGAAAAGCCGGTCGTATCGCTCGGCATGGTGGTCGGCGCGTTCGAGCGGAAGGCGTAGGTGATCGTGGCCGGCTGCCCCAGCGTCGACCAGGACGCCCCCGAGCGGGTGATCTGGGTGCCCGCGTCGGTCGGGCTGAGGGAAATCTTGCCGTTGGGCGCGGTCCCGCCGCGCTCGTCCAGATCAAGAAAGGCCAGGGGTCCCACCCCCGCGGCGCGCTGGCCGGAGGAGACGGCGAGGTCGAGACCGATCTCCTCGGATACGAAATTCGAGTGGCGCAGCTGGCCGGACATGTCGGCGCACACGATGCACATGGCGTTTACCCCAGAAAATCAGCAGCGCGCGTGCGCTCGTTCAGCCAGCACGCTATGCTGCCAATCGCCGGGCGCCAAGCGCCGGTTTGTCACATGATGCGGAGGGCCGGTGCGCCGGGTGCTGCTTTTTCTGGCCGTCTGCGCCGCGGGCTGCACCGATTCCACCGTCCCGAGAGCCGCGGAGAACGGACCGATGACCACGCCCGTCCTGCCCGAACCGGGCGCTCTGGTCGGCCAATGGCGACTTGACCTGGCCGGCGGCCGAACCTGCAGCCTCAGGCTGCTCGGCGAGGATCGGCCGCTTGAGGCCGGCAGCCTTGCGGCGCCTATGCTCGGGGTTGAGGGCGACTGCCCCGAGGTCCCGCGCCTGGCCGGATGGCGCCCGGCACCGCTGGGGCTGGAGCTGACCGACGCCGCCGGCTTCGCCGTGCTGAGCTTCGAGCAGGT
>CAMLNJ010000529.1 GCA_946481225.1 uncultured Verrucomicrobiota bacterium
TGCATGCCGTGGTCGAGGCCTGCGAGCACGCGTTCGTCGAGTGGAAGATCATCCCCTCGTCCTTTCAGATTCTCGTTAGCGGCCTCCGGCTCCAAACCATCGGTCGCGTGCCCGTCCTCGGCGTCGAGGAGCTCGCGATCAACCGCCTCTTCAACCGAGGGCTGAAACGCGTCCTCGACCTGCTCGGCGCCACCGCGGGATTAGTGCTCTCCGCTCCCCTGGTCCTCGCCCTCGCCTTGATCGTCCGACGGGAGTCCCCCGGCGCGTCCCATTTCTTCGCCCAGGAGCGAGTAGGAGCGGGCGGCCGCCGCTTTCGCATGTGGAAGCTCCGAAGCATGCGTCCGGACGCGGCCGCCACCGACCATATCGCTCAAAGCACCCGGCGCGGCGATCCGCGGCTCCTCCGCATCGGCGCCTGGATGCGGCGATGGAACCTCGACGAACTGCCGCAATTTTGGAACGTCCTGCGCGGCGACATGAGCCTGGTCGGCCCGCGCCCCGAGCGCCCCGTCCACGCCGCGCGGCTCGCCGGCGAAATCCCGCACTATCTGCCGCGCCACCTGGTAAAGCCGGGCATGACGGGTTGGGCCCAAATCAACGGCCTGCGCGGGGAAACCGACCTCGCCCGCCGCGTCCAGCACGACATTTATTACATCGAGACATGGTCCGTCTGGCTCGATCTCCAGATCCTCGCGCTCACCATCCCCCGCTGGCGCCACGGCGCCGAATAGCCTCCACATGCCGGATACGCCGGACTGATCCCGTCTACAGCGGCTTCACCTGCCGGTAGCCTCGCCGCCGGGCTTTCCAACGCGAGACCGCTTTCCACGCGCCAAAAGCCGCGCGCCACTTCCACGCCACCCAACGCGAGCCCCGCGGGTTGAAATGCTTCAGGTAGACCTCGCGATTCGCGTCGAAAATCGCCGCCGACATCGCCTCGTAGTTTTTGGCCACGCTCAAGCCCTTCAGATGGGTGATCGCCACGCGCCCGTCATACACGATCCGCCACCCCGCCCGGGCGACCCGGATGCAAAGGTCGAGATCGTCGCCATACATGAAAAAGCGCTCGTCAAACACCTGGGGACGTCCGTCCGCGCCGCGTTCCGCCACCGCCTCGAAAACCTCGCGCCGCCCTAGCATGAAGGCGCCGTTTATGGCCCCCACCTCGTAGGTTCCGTTCTCGTCGAGATGGGTCAGGTTGTATCCCGAGGCCCAGGCCGACTTGGAAAAACGCGCGGCGAGGCCGCTCGCCCGGCAGAAGCCGTCCCACAGCGTCGGAATGCTCCGCCGGCAGGCCAGGTCCATGCCCCCGTCGGCCATGACCAGCTTCGGCGAAATCAGGCCGAGTTCCTTTTCCGTCCGCACCCGCGCCACGCAATGCGCCAGCGCCGTCGCATCGCTCACCGTGTCGGGGTTTAAAAACAACACGCACTCGCCCGAGCTGCGGGCATAGCCGAAATTATTCGCCCTCCCGAAGCCGAGGTTCTCCCCGGGATCCACGTAATCTACCCACGGATACATCTGCCTCACGAAGGCTCCGGTGCCGTCGGCGTCCCGCGAGTTATCCACGACCACGACCTCAACCGGCCGCCCCTCAATCTTGCGCGGCAACGAACCCAGGTTGTCGCCGATCTCGGCCCGCGACCGGTAGGCCACGATGACGACGGCGAGGATGGGAACGGGGGAAACGAGGGACATTCGCACGCAGCCTTGAGACTTCGCCCATCCCTCGGCAACTGTAGTGAACGCCGCGCCCATGCCCTCCTCGCCCCTGATCAGCCTCCTGATCGTATGCCTCAATCCAGGGCCCCGCCTGCGCGAGGCGCTCGCCAGCGTCTGGGAGCAAGCCGGTGACGACCACGAGATCGTCGTCGTCGACGGCGCCTCCACCGATGGCACCGCCGAGTGGCTCGCCTCCGTCCGCCCGCGGCTCGCCGCCCTCCACTCCGGGCCCGACGCCGGTATCTACGCCGCGATGAACCACGTCCTCCGCCTCGCGCGCGGCGAATGGATCCTCTTCCTCGGCGCAGACGACCGCCTCGCCAACCGGGACACGCTCGCCCGCGCCGCCCCCGCCCTTCGCGCCGCCTCCGCCTCCGTCCTCGTCGGCGAAGCCCGCTACACCGACGGTCGCCGCTATCCCTTTGCCGGCGTCGACGCCGCGATCCGACGGAACTTCGTCCATCACCAAGCCGCCTTCTACCGCCGCGCTCTGTTCGACCGCCACGGCGCATTCGACGAGTCGCTTCGCGTCCAGGCGGATTACGATCACAACCTCCGGCTGCTCCGCGCCGGGGAAGAATTCGCCGCCTTTCCCCTTCACGTCGCCGACTGCGCCCCCGGAGGCGCGAGCGATTCCGGCCGCTGGCTCGGCTACCGCGAAGAAATCTCCGTCCGTCGCCGCCATTTTCCCGCCGCACGCTGCCTCGCTTGGGATCTCACCTCCCTCCTGCGCTACCTGCGCAAAAAGATGCTCCGCAGCTTCGCCAGCACGTAGCCCGACCAACGGCCGATCCCTCCCCGTCCCGAAATCCAAACGCCGCCGATCCTAAGCCAGTCGCTGCCAAAGATCAGACGCAGCGGCAAGGCGCGCAAAAACCCTCGGCCCAGCCGCAAGGGACGACGCCGAACATCGAGCTCCGGCCACCGTGCAGCGATCTCTTCCCGAGCCGCGTTCAACGCATTCCAATACGGCCCGTAAATCGCCTGCCGCAGCCGCCAGGGCATCACCCCGTAATCCAGCTGCCCAGATTGCCACCACCAATCTCCGAGGATCGGACGCAACCGGGCAAAGTGAAACAGGACCAAATCCCGCCCGTCGACGCTTACCCGCCCGCCGGTATCGACCACGCAACGATGCATGGCCCAATTCCATGGCGCCAGGTTCACGCCGGAGTGCGAAAGGACCAGGACGGCCGCACCAAAGCGATCCGGCCACGCGTCGAGATACTTTTGATCCGCGTAGCGTCCGCCTTCCAACCGCTCGTGGCACCACTCGAGACAGCGGGATCTCCAATCATTCAGGCAGGCCCTCCCCGCTCCGTCGTTTTTGAACGTTTGCACCCCGACATTGTAGCGTCCGTGCCGCTCGTAGTGCTTTAACCACGACGGAAA
>CAMLNJ010000530.1 GCA_946481225.1 uncultured Verrucomicrobiota bacterium
TTCTTGTCCTGGAGTTTGGGCAGCGTGATCTCGCCGCCGATCACGACCATGTTGGACTTCACGAAGGTTTCGCAGGCGACACGGGCCGTCTTGTCGTAGGCGAGACAGGCGTCGAGGACGCTGTCGGAGATCAGGTCGGCAACCTTGTCGGGATGGCCTTCGCCGACGGACTCGGAGGAGAAAACAAAGGTGTTGGCCATGGGAGAAAAGAGGAGGGGCGGAGCTTTGTCGCCCATCTTGCCCTCGCAAGAAAAGAATCAACGCATGCGCATACGACGATGCATGCGCCATCGCCAATGCGGCGTCTATTTGCAAAGAACGGTTGAAGCTCACCGCCTTATGCCTAGCCATGGTGAATCGTTTTCGCGCATGCCCGCATCGACCTCCGCACCCTACTCAGCGCGCATCCTGGTGGTGGATGATGACCGGATGAACATCAGGATTCTCGAAAGCATCCTAAAGCGAGAAGGTTACGCGTTCTTTTCCACCGAAACCGCCGAGGAGGCGCTGGACGTCTACCCCAGCTATAAGCCCGACCTCGTGCTGCTCGATGTGATGCTCCCCGGCATCGACGGTTTCGAGACCTGCCGGCGTCTCCGCGCGACTTACGGCGACGCCTGCGCGCCGATTCTCTTCATCACCGCAAAGGCGGAATCCGAGGACGTGGTGACGGGGTTCAGCGCCGGGGGCGCCGACTACCTGCCCAAGCCTTTCCGCGCCAAGGAGGCGCTCGTCCGCATCCGGACCCACCTCGAACGCCGCTTCTACGCGGCGCAGTTGCTCAAGGCCAACGAGGCGAAAAACAAGTTCCTCGGCATGTGCGCCCACGACTTGCGCAACCCCCTGGCCTCGATCCGAGGCCTCGCCGAGTTCCTGCGCGAGCCGTCGATCGGGCCGCTCAACGCCGAACAAGCCGACATCGTGGCGTCCATCCACGGCGCCAGCCAGTCGATGCTCGATCTGGTCAACGAGCTCCTCGACATCACGACGATCGAGGCCGGCGAACTGCGGCTGGCCCTCGCCCCCACCTCGCTGCGCGAGCTCGCGGACAAGGCGATCCGTTTCGCTTCGATCGAGGCGGCGCGGAAACACACGCGCATCCAGCTCGATCCCTCCTCCTCCGCCCCGCAGGTCCCGCTCGACGCCGCCCGCATCCGGCAAGTCGTCGACAACCTCCTCAGCAACGCGGTCAAATACTCCCCCCCCGGCTCGCTCGTCCTCGTCCGCGTCGAGCGAACGGACGACCCCGCCCCCGCCGCCGTGCTTCGGGTGCGCGACCAGGGCCCGGGCATTCCGGAAGCGGAGCGCGGCCGCCTGTTCCAGGATTTCGGCCGCCTCTCCGTGAAGCCCACCGGCGGCGAAAAGAGCACCGGCCTAGGCCTCGCCATCTGCCGCAAGATCATCGAGGCCCACCACGGGCGCATCGAGGCGGTCAACCAGCCCGGCGGCGGCTGCGTATTCAGTTTTTACCTACCCATCGCCCCAGCATGACCATCGAAGGCAACATCCTGATCGTGGACGACGAGCCGCACGTCCGCCGCTACCTCTCCCTCGTCGTCCGGTCGCTCGGCGCCGTCCAGGTCCACGAAGCCCCGGACGGGGAGGCCGCGCTCGCCCTCTACCCGTCCATCGTCCCGACGCCCCTGCTCGTGATGCTCGATGTCAACATGCCCGGCATCGACGGCATCGAGACCCTTCGCCGCCTCCGCGCCGCCGGCTACGACAATCCGGCCGTGATGATGACCTCCCTCGCCAACCGCCAGACCATCGAGGACGCGATCTCCGCCGGCGCCGACCACTATATGCGCAAGGACACGCCGAAGGAAACCATCGTCGCCGACCTCCGCGCCGTCCTCGCCGGCGACGACGCAAGCGACGACGAGGGCGAGGCACCCTCGTCCGCCTGATCCGAGCCGTGCCCGCCATGCCCCCTGCCGATCCCACGCCGGCCCCCGACCAGGCCGCCCCCCCCCGACCCGCCGCCCAGGTCCGCGAGGTCCGCTACTCGTTGCCCGAACTGCTCGCGGAGCTCGAACTCGAGCGTAACACCGGCTCCTTCGCGATGGAGAAACTCGACCAGAAGGAGATCGGGAAGCTATTTGAAAACAAGAGGAAGCGCCGTGGCAAAAAAGCCTGAAAAAACCTTCGCCCAGCTGCTCAAGACCGCCCCGAACTTCGACTACCATCACGAGGTCGCGAACCTCACGAAGGAGTTGGGCGAAGGACTGCTCCTGCTGCACGCGCTCCTCGAGCAGAAGTTTATCCCGAAGGAAGACGCCTGCCGCCTCTACGCGGAGTCGCTCGGCTTCGCCTACGTCGATCCCTTCGCCTCCATCATCACGGACGAGGCGGTCGCCGCCATCCCCGCCGAGATCGCCCGAAAGGCCAACGTCATCGGCCTCTACGTCATCAACGGCGTGCTCACCACCGCGATGTCCAAGCCCGAGGACGAGGCCCTCGTCCGGCGCATCAGCCAGATCGCCCAGATGCCGGCCAGCCCCGTCTTCGCCCTGCCCCGCGAGATCGAGGACGCGATCAACATCCAGTATTCGAACGAGAAGAACATCGAGGACAACCTCGGCGAACTCGAACGCTCCACCCTCTTCGACGACCCGAATCTCGCCTCCGACAAGCTCGCCTCCGTCGCCGACACCTCGGCCGTGGTGACGATTCTCGACGAGATCATCTACTACGCCATCCGCGAGCGCGCCACCGACGTCCACATCGAGCCGCAGGAGACCCTTTCCCGCGTCCGCTTCCGCATCGACGGCATGCTGCGCGAGATCCTCACCTACTCCCGCAAGCTCCACCGCGCCTTCGTCTCGCGCCTCAAGATCCTCTGCAATCTCAACATCGCCGAGTCGCGCTTCCCCCAGGACGGCCGCTTCTCCATCGGTATCGGCGCCAACAAAGCCAACTTCCGCTTCTCCTCCATCCCGACCCAATACGGCGAGAAGATCGTGATCCGCCTGCTCGCGAGCAGCTCGCGAAAATCGATGATCACCTTGGACAAGATGATGATGTCCAAGACCATCCTCGGGCCCTTCCGCCGCCTGATCCGCAACCCCAGCGGCATCCTCTTTGTCACCGGCCCGACCGGC
>CAMLNJ010000531.1 GCA_946481225.1 uncultured Verrucomicrobiota bacterium
GCGAGGCGCGAGCGCGCGGTGGCGGAGTCGAGGGAGGAGTTGAGAAAGGTGGCGGCGACGCCGGCGGCCTGGAGTTGGTCGACCTGGTCCTTCATCAGCGCGATGAGCGGCGAGACCACCACGGTGAGCCCGGCCCGGTGCAGTGCCGGCAACTGGAAGCACATCGACTTGCCGCCGCCGGTGGGCAGCAGGGCGAAGACGTCGCGCCCGGCGAGCGAGGTCTCGATGATCTCGCGCTGGAGCGGACGGAAACCGTCGTAGCCGAAAACGGTGTGGAGGGAGTGGAGCAGTTCTTCGAGGGACGGCACGGGCGCGGGTAGCGACATCGAAGGAGCGCGGGCCGAACATCCAACCTCGAAGTTCGGCTTTTTCTACGGGCGACGGCGGCGATCAGGAGCGTAAGACGGTGGGGGCGACATGGCATTTTCTGACAAGAAACGATCAGTATCTTTCAAAATCTACCAAGCACGCGGCGCCGGGCAGGAGTAGGATGGGCGCATGAAATCCATGCTCAGTTCCGCATGGCACCGCTCGGTCGACCGCTTCTCCAAGGTCGCCGCGCTCTGATTTTCCCGGCTCCGCCCCCGTCCCATGCTGCCCCCGCCCGCCCCCCACCGCGTCGAGATCGAGCACCAGGTGCGCCGCGCCGTCTACGCCCGCCTGGGCCGCCCGCTGCCGCGCGTCGTCGCCGCGCCGAATCCGCTTTTGGTCAACGTCAGCGCCCGCCACTGCCACCTCACGCCCGAGGCGGTCGAGACGCTCTTCGGCAAGGGCCGCGCCCTGACGCCGATGAAGTGGCTATATCAGAAAGACCAATACGCCGCGCACGAGTCCGTCACGCTCATCGGCCCGCGTAGCCGCGTGATCTCCAATCTCCGCATCCTCGGTCCGTGTCGCGATCTCAACCAGGTCGAGCTCGCCTACACCGATTCCATCGCCCTCGGTTTCGACGTCCCGGTGCGCCAGTCGGGCAACATCGCCGGCACGCCCGGATGCATGCTCATGGGGCCCGCCGGTTTTCTCCGTCTCGACCAAGGTGTCATTCGTGCCGCGCCGCACGTCCACATGCACCCGGACGACGCCGCGTTCTACAAGGTGAAGCAGGGCGACTTCATGAAGCTCCGAGTCGGCGGCGACCTCGGCATGAGCTTCGACCGCCTCCTCGTGCGCGTGAGCAAGGACTTCAAGCTCGAGGTCCACATCGACACCGACGAGGGCAACGCCTGCGGCCTCGGGCCCGGCGTGCCGGTCTCGCTCGAGAAATAAGCGCCGATCCCGCCGCGACCCACGCCCCCGTTTTTCCCGAATCCGCAACCCACCGTTCCCATCCTCCAACACACCCCTCACCATGAGTGATTCCATCGGCATGATAGAAACCCGCGGCTACGTCGGCTCCGTTGAAGCCAGCGACGCCATGGTCAAGGCGGCGAGCGTCTCGCTCGTGCGCACCGTCCAGATCGGCGGCGGTCTCATCACCGTCATCGTCAAGGGCGACGTCGGCTCCGTGAAGGCCGCGGTCGACGCCGGCGCCGATGCCGCCAAGCGCGTCGGCGAGCTCGTCGCCTCGCACATCATCCCCCGTCCGCACTCCGACCTGCTCAAGCAGACCGGCCTCTGAGCCACATAAAATCTCCGCATCCCCTTGTAGGCCAGACCACCGGTCGGGCCTACAGCCAATCCTGAAACCATCAACGCCCTCCCCGCCATGGCCCAACTCGCCCTCGGTATCATCGAAACCAAAGGTTTCATCACCCTCCTGGAGGCCGCCGACGCCGCCCTCAAATCCGCCAACGTCACCATGACCGGCTACGAAGCCGTCGGCAGCGGCTACGTCGCCGCCATGTTCCGTGGTGACGTCGCCGCCGTGAAGGCCGCGGTCGACGCCGGCGCCGAAGCCGCCAAGCGCATCGGCGAGGTGATCTCCGTGCAGGTCATTCCGCGCCCGCACGACGAGCTCGTCGGCCTCGGCAAATGGCTCGCCGCGCCCGCCGCCTAAACGCCGCCTCCGCGCTTCCCTTTCTGGCGCGCGAGTCGTGACGCGTGCCCGATCAAACCGGGACGGGGGTTTCCCCTGCCGCCGTTCCGCATCCATTCCTCCCCCCGTCCGCGCAACCCGTTCCGGTCTTCCCCGCCATGAACATCCTCGTCGCCAACCTCGGTTCCACCTCGTTCAAATACCGCCTCTTCCGCTTCGACGGCTCGCAAGCCGACGCGGTGGCCTGCGGCGGCCACGAGCGCGTGACCGACTACGGGAAGGCCATCGACGACTGCCTCGCCACGCTCAAGGCCGAGGGCAAGCTCCGCTCGGGGGCCGACCTCGACGCGGTCGCGTTCAAGACCGTGTTCGGCGGCGCCCTCACCGGTTGCGTCGAGGCCGACGAGAGCGTGGAAAAAGCGCTCCTCGACAGCGCCGACCTCGCCCCCGCCCACAACCCGCCCTACGCCGCCGGTATCCGTCGGTTCCGGGAAAAGCTTCCCGCCGTGCGTCGCGTCGCGCTCTTCGAGACCGCCTTCTACCAATGGCTTCCGGAACGCACGCACCGCTACGCCGTGCCCGAGGCCTGGTATCGGGCCGGCGTGCGCCGTTACGGCTTCCATGGCGCGAGTCACAAGTTCGCCGCCGAGCGCGCCGCCGAACTGCTCGACCGTCCCGATGTCGCCGAGATCACGCGCTCACTCTACCAGTCCGGCCCGCGTTCCGTATCCGGAGCTCCGTTACGTGTCATCACCTGCCATCTCGGCGGCTCCAGCTCCGTCACCGCCACGATGGACGGCGTCGCCGTCGGCACCAGCATGGGTCTCAGCCCGCAGTCCGGCCTGCCGCAGAACAACCGCGTCGGTGACCTCGACTCCGCCGCCATCCCCTTCGTCCACCGCAAGCTCGGCCTCTCCCTCGCCGAGATCGAGCGCCAGCTCACAAAGGAGAGCGGCCTCCTCGCCCTCTCCGGCGTGGGCAACGACATGCGCGACATCCGCGCCGCCGCCAAGGCCGGCAACCGCCGCGCCGAGATCGCCGTCGAGACCTTCGTCACCTCCATCCGCCACTGGGTCGGCGCCTTCTGGCTCGAGATGGGCGGCTGCGACGCCCTCGTCTTCACCG
>CAMLNJ010000532.1 GCA_946481225.1 uncultured Verrucomicrobiota bacterium
TGGGCTCGGGGATGGTGATGACGTCGCGGGCGCCGGCGTGGGTGGCGGAGTCCTTCACCGCGCGTTTTTCGACCTCGGTGATGCCGGAGGGGATGGCGATCACGACCCGGGGGTTAACGCGCAGGGCGTTGTTGTGCACCTTGCGGATGAAGTAGCGGAGCATCGCCTCGGTGACGTCAAAGTCGGCGATGACGCCGTCTTTCATGGGGCGGATGGCGGTGATGTTTCCAGGGGTGCGGCCGAGCATCTTTTTGGCCTCGTCGCCCACGGCGCGGACCTTGCGGGTCTGGGTGTCGAGCGCCACGACCGACGGCTCCCGGAGAACGATGCCCTTGTCCTTGACGTATACCAGTGTGTTGGCGGTGCCGAGATCGATGCCGATGTCGTTGGAAAAATAGCCGAGGAGGGAAGACATGATTGCTTTGGGGGCGGACGGGCCGACCGGCGCCGAGAATATTGAGATTCATGCAATTCGCACGCCAAGGGGTGTCAAAACGTAAAACCCGCCGGCAGTCCCGGCCCCAGCAGCCATTTGCAGCCCGGGCTGATTGCGGTCCGGGGCCTGCCCTACGATAACGGCGCGGGGCCGGGGCTTTTTGCGAGCGCGGGGTAAAATATTCGGACGCTGGCATGGCGAATGCGTAGCGATCGGCGCTCATGAACGCCTTCAGCAGCAGTAGTAAACTTGCGAATACCATGCCCAAGACACCCGTTCAGCAAATCATGCAGGCGCCGAACGTCCTCGGATATGTGCAGTGCTCGGATTCGGGGGACGTGATCGTGCAAGAGGGCAACGAAGTCGATGTCCTGGCCAATGTGCTCGTGTATTTTCAACAGGTCGCCGGCCTGATCGGCGAGTCGTTCGGTCTGGAGGACTTCCAGGAGGCGCAAATCCAAGGCAAGTCGCTTACGGTGATTTGCCTGCCTCATCAGGGCGGCACCGTCGGCGTCATCCTCAACTCGCGGGCTCGCATCAATGAAACCGTGACCCTTATCCGCCAGGCTTTCGCGAGCGCCTGAGCCGGCAAAACACCTCTGTCCGCGCCCACGACCACCCAATCAGGCCTTCTCCAGTCATGGAAATTTCCAAGCTTTTCGACAATATCCTCGATCTCCCCGGAATCGAAGGCGTCTGCCTCTTCGGCACGGAGGGTCAGATGTATGTAAACCGCCTGCCGTCTTTTTTGTCCAACGAGCTCTTCGTCGACGCCCAGCGTCGTATCGTCGCGATGTATGAGACGATGGACGAAAACTTCATTCCTTGCGACGACTATATGCTGCGCTTCAGCGAGCGATGGGTGCTGATGCGTCGGACGGAAAAGCAGGTCTTGCTCGTGCTGGGCGGGGAAAAGGCGAATCTCGCCTCCACTCGCATGGTCACGAACATGACCATGAAGCATCTCACGCCGGAGATCGTTTCCGGCCTCGGGACCGCGGCTCGTGGCGCTGCCCCGGCTCCGGTTGCCGCCGTCTCTGTTTCTCCTCAGCAGCCAGCCCCGGTCGCTGTAGCCCCGGTGTCCGAAGCTTCGCCGCTCGCGGTGGCCGCGGCTCCGGCACCTGCCGAGTCCGCCAAACCGGTGCGCATGTATCGCGGGCGCGCCTATTGAAGCGCCCGGTTCCGGAATCACTTCACCTATCTCTTTAATTCGGCGGCGGAGCCCGTTCTCTGTCGCCGCCTTGTATACGGATTCGATGTCGCCCAACGCAGCCGTCTGCATACCCGACGCCCGCCTTCGCAGTCTGTTCTCGCTGTTGCTCACCGACGCGGGGGCATTGGTTGCCTCCTGTCCCGATGCGGACGAGGCTCTAAGGGTGCTTGGTTCGCGCCCCTGCCAACTATGTGTCCTCGTGCATGGCGCCGTGCCCGACGCGGGGGAATTCATGACCAAGGCGAGGCAAGTGGCGCCCGACACGCGTTTCCTCCTCATCGCCAATCGCGAGGAGGTCGACGCGGTGTTGCCTCTTTTCGCGCAGGGTCTGAGCGACGCGCTTTTGCAGCCGATAAACCCCAAGCGCGCCGTCGCCGCGCTCCAGCGTTTGCTCGGACGCGGGCGGCCCGCCGCTCCTGTCCCGCCCGGGCATGGGGGAAGCCTGTCGCCCATCCCGACCGAGACGGGTTACCGCCCCTTGCATCTGGTGACTCGCTCCGCGGCGATGCGCCGGGTGGTGAACGAACTTTGGAACGCCCGCACCGATCCGATCGGCGTGATCCTGCGCGGCGAACCGGGCGTGGAGTTCGAGCTGGCGGCCCGGGAATACCAGACGATGGGCGGCGACCCGCATGGCGGGCTCGTCGTGCTCGCGGCCCAGGATCTGGATGTGGAGACGCTGGCGACGCAGGTTTCCCTGGATCGGTTGAACGAGGGCTTGCCGCGGACCTACTTCGTCCCGGACGTGGAAAAATTGCCCAAGGCCCAGGAGAAGGCGCTGCTCGAATTTTTGCGACGCGCGCGGCGGCAGCGTGAACGCGAAAAACCGCTGCGCATCGTCTTCGCCGTCAATTCGGGGCAGGACGCCCAGTTCGCCTCCGACGGGGAGTTTCTCGAGGAGCTGCAGTTTATCGTTCCGGCGGTGATCAAGGTGCCGGCCCTGCATGAGCGACGCGAGGACGTGGAACTGATCGTGCGTCGGGTGCTCACCGATCTCACGGCGATTTTCCCCCAGTTTCGCGCCCGCTCGATCCATCCCGCCGCGATGCAGTGGCTGGCGGCGCGGTCCTGGCACGGCAACTACCACGAGCTCGTGGCCGCGGTCCGCCAGGCGATCACGGATTGTCTGAACCGCGAGCTGACCGCCACGCATTTCGGAAAGCTCACGGAGGCAAGGCCGGACCCGGAGGAGGTCGCCGCGGCCCGCGTGCTCGCGGCCGTGGAGCGCGCGACCGCCAAGCCCGCGCTCAAGTGGCCGGCGCGGGCGCTTTGATCGATTCCGGGGTTGATCCGCGGCGGAGTCCCCGCCGGTGTGGAGGGCCATGGCCAAAGGAAACGCCACTGTTCGCGTCTACTACGTCCTGCCCTGCTGCCTCCTGCTGCTGAATCTGGTCAACTCGATCGTCGGCTATCAGGCGGAGCGCATCGCCGATCCCTGGCTCCGG
>CAMLNJ010000533.1 GCA_946481225.1 uncultured Verrucomicrobiota bacterium
GTGGTGCGGGTTGGGGGGGGGGGGGGGGGGGGGGGGGGGGGGGGGGGGGTTGGGGGGGGGGGGGGGAAGACGACCGCGATGATGCCGATGTCTTTGGTGTCGGAGGGCGTGGAGAAGCTTTCGACCCGGGTCCAGGTGGCGCCGTGGTCGGCGGAGCGCCAGAGGCCGTCCTTGCGGCTGCCGACGTAGAGGATGTTGGGAGAGGCGGGATCGACGGCGAGGCGCTCGCCGTTGGAGCGGCCGAGGTCGTTGCCGCCGAATTTAAAGGGCATCGGAGTTGCCTGCCAGGTGGCGCCGCGGTCGGTGCTGCGGAGGATGGAGCCGTTGCCCGACCAGTCGTTGGTGTAAGAGCCGGCGGCGAGGTAGACGCGGTCGGGATCGGTCGGATCGAGGCCGATGCTCTCGATGCCGGTGAGCGTCCATTGGTCCTGGTGGATCCAGTCGGTTATCGGTATCCAGCGTCGTGATACGGGGTCCAGGCGATAGGCGCCTCCGACATCGGTGCGGACGTAGACGAGGTCGCGCGCGGCGGGGTGGGGGATGATGCCGGAGATGAAGCCGCCGCCGCCGATCTCCACGGAGCGCCAGGCGTAGGGAGCGGGGAGCCCAGGGCCCGAGGGGGCGTCCGCCGCGGGAAGGCCCGTGGTGGCCAACGGAATGAGGGGGAGGACGAGCAGGGTGAGGCGGCGTAGCATACGCGAGCTTGGTCGGAGCGGGAGGGGAGGGGCTGCGGGAGGGAGAAAAACCGTGCGAAGCGAAGAGGCGGGCCTTTTTCTCCTTGCGGTGATCCCTCCTGAGGGATTTATGGTTAAATCAACGGCTGGCATTTGTCCTGTCAAGCCGCGTATTCCTTTCGCCCCTGTCTTCCCCGCCTTGAAGCTTCATTCATTCAGACCGTCGCCTCTTTTGGCCGCCGCGTTTCTTTCGGCGTTGTTGCTCACCGTGTTGTGGCTTTTGTCGCCCTCCCGCGACGAGCGGGCGCCGGAGGCGGGCACGGTGGAGATTTCGTATATGGGGCCGGGCGGGCCGGTGTCGGATGCCTTGGGCGACATGGTGCGGGCCTTCGAGGAGGAGAGCCGTCGCGCGCACGCGGCGGACCCGTCGAAGCCGATCTATCGCGTGATCAGCGGGCAAAACGCCTCGCGAGGCATGACGGGCGACCCGACGCGCTTCCTGCTCGGGGTGGCGGGCGGCATGCCGCCGGACGTGATCTACTTCGACCGCTTCGCGGTGGCGGAGTGGAGCGCGCGGGATGCGTTTCACGATCTGACTCCGTTCATCGAGCGTGACGTCGCGGCCGGGCATCCCGAGGCGATCCGGCGCGACGATTATTATCCGGCGACGTGGGACGAGGTGGTGTTTCGCCATCCGTCCACCGGAGTGAAGGGTCTTTATGGCATACCGGACGCCTTCGAGTCGCGGGCGCTGATCTACAACAGGGATCTGCTGAAGCGCGCCGGCTACGTGGACGAGCGCGGCGAGGCGCGGCCGCCCCGCACGTGGGAGGAGTTGTCCGACATGGCGGAAAAGTTGACCGAGCGCGACGAGGCCGGGCGCATCCGGCGGCTCGGCTTCGCGCCGATGGTGGGGGCGTCCACGCTTTATCTTTATGGGTGGCAAAACGGGGCGGAGATATTGAGCGAGGACGGCCGCACCGTGACGCTGAACCATCCGCGGTTTGTCGGCGCCTTGGAGTGGATGAAGTCGGTGAACGACCGCGTGGGCGGCATCGGCAACGTGGCCGCCTTCGACTCGGTGGCGCAGCGAGGCGAGCTGGACGCCTTCGTAGCGGGGCAGGTTGCCATGAAGATCGACGGTTTCTGGATGGCGCAGCTCGGCTTCGCGCAATACGGGGACCGGCTCAACTACGGCGTGGCGACCCTGCCCATGCCGGAGAAGGAGCTGGCGGCCGGTCGCCAGCCGGTCGGCTGGATCGGCGGCTGGTGTTACGCCATCCCGCGCACGGCGCGCAATCCCGAGGCCGCGTGGGAGCTGGTGCGTTTCCTCTCGTCGCCGAGGGCGCGCCGCATTTTCGCCGAGAGCTCGCGGTTGCTGGCCGAGAGCCAGGGCCGCACCTACGTGCCCTTTCAGTCGGCGCATCGCGGCATCAATGAGGAGAACTTCGCCCGCTACGTGGAGGGCAACGCCGCCATGCCGAAAAGCCTTCGCGAGGCCGTGCGGGTCTTCAACGACGTGGTGGAGCATTCGCGTTTCCGCCCGGCCACGCCGGTCGGGCAACTGTTGTTCAACGAGAGCATGTCCGCCACGGACGCGGCCTGCCATGGCAAGCTCTCGGCCCAGGAGGCGCTCGACCAGGCCAACGCCCTCGCGCAACGCGAGCTCGACCGCGTGCTCGCTCCCCCGCGCGGCGGCGCGGTGGACTGGTCGTGGATGGGCTGGCTCTACGGCGCCCTCGTGCTGGGCGGCGCCTGGCTGCTCTACAAGTGGGACACCTCCGCGCCGGTGCGCGCCGCGGTCGCGCGGTTCCTCGCCGTGTTGCGGCTGGGGCGCGACACCGACAAGGGCGGCGTGATCGAGGGCGCGGGCGGCGGCCTGTTCCGTCGCGACTGGCTCGGCGGCGCGCTGTGCGCCTCGCCGTGGCTGATCGGTTTCCTCGTCTTCACCGGCGGCCCCATCCTCTTCTCGATCATCGTCAGCTTCGCCGACTACGACATCCTGCGTCCCGCGACGTGGACCGGTTTGGACAACTACGCGCGGATGTTCACCGACGACAGCCTCTTCGGCGTCGCGGTGGGCAACACCCTCTACATGCTGATCGGCATCCCGCTGGGCATGGCGCTAAGCCTGGGCATCGCGCTTTTGCTAAATCTCGAGGTGCGCGGCGTCGCGCTTTGGCGGACCTGCTTCTACCTGCCCTCGATCGTGCCGGCGGTGGCCTCGAGCATCCTCTGGATCTGGATCTTCAACCCGCAGGCCGGGCTCTTTAACAACTTCCTCGGGGCCTTCGGCATCCACGGACCAAACTGGCTCCAGGACCCGAACACCTCGAAACCGGCGCTGATTCTCATGGGCCTCTGGGGCGCGGGCGGCGGCATGGTCATCTGGATCGCGGGCCTGAAGGCGATCTCGG
>CAMLNJ010000534.1 GCA_946481225.1 uncultured Verrucomicrobiota bacterium
ACGGCCCAGGCGCCGCCCGAGGGCGTGACGGCGGTGAAGTTGCCGTCGAGCTTGGTGATGGAGGAGAGGCGTTTTCCGATGTATTTGCTGATGTTCGGATACGACTTGATGCCGCCGCCGGTGTGGTAGGCCTTCACGCCCCAATTGTCTTTGCTATAGACATAAATTTCCTGCGGGCCGGCGCCGGAACCCCAGACATTGTTGTAGAAGGTGAAGCCGCCGGACGAGACGCTGGCGAACTTGTCGCTGCTGCGCAGCAACTGGGCGGAAGCGCTCTGCGCGGTGAAGAGCGCGGCAAAGGCAAGGAGTCCGGCGGAAAGCAGCCGGGCGGGGAGGAGGTGACGTAGCATGGTGTGTTGGGTGTGTTTTTTGGGGAGGGCTTCCGTTCCCGCGAGGGGTTCGCGGGCACGGCGGCGAGGGGTTCGCCGCCAAAAAGAAGCCGCGCCGGATGGCGCATACGCGACGAAATGACTTTCCCGGGAGACGGAAACCCGCCGCGATCCGTCATCGTTCAGGAACGGACCGGGTGATCGGCGCAGACGACGCGAGAAGCCGGCCGGCCGGCGCGCGGGCGACGGCAAACCGCGCGTCGCGAGGCCCCCACACGCCGTCGCGGCCCCGGCCCGCGCCTTGGCGGCGCTCCGTCAAAAACGCGCCATCTGAACGATGCCAAGGCGGGGCGATTGGCTTCCGACGCAACCCGGAGCCCGAATGCGCTCCCCCATGCCATCGATCCTGCCGTCCTCGCTCGGCCGCGCCGCCTGCCGACTTCTATTTGCCGCCACGACACTGGGATACGCCGCCCCCCAGTCGATCGCGGCGACGCCCGGGACGGAGAGGCTCTATCTTTCCGGCACCGACAAGAACCACACCGTGCCCTGGGAATTTCGCGTATCCGCCGGCCGTCGCGCCGGAGAGCGGGCTTTCGTGCCCGTGCCGGGCTGCTGGGAAATGCACGGCTTCGGCACCTACCGCTACGGCTCCTGGGGGCCCGAGGACGAATCCGGCGAATATCGGAAAACCTTCGACGCGCCGGCCGCGTGGGCGGGCAAGCGCGTCTTCCTCGTTTTCGAGGGGGCGATGACCGAGACCGAAACCCGGGTCAACGGCCTGCCCGCCGGCGGCGTCCCGGGCGGCAACATCCACCGCGGCGGCTTCTACGAGTTCAGCCACGAGATCACCGGCCAGGTGAAGCCCGGGGCCTCCAATCTCCTCGAGGTCACCGTGCGCAAAGTCTCCGCCGACGCCGCGCTCAACACCGCCGAGCGCAAGGGCGACTACTGGAACTTCGGCGGCCTCTTCCGCCCCGTCTACCTCGAGGCCCGGCCCGCCGCGCACCTGGAACGCGTCGCGATCGACGCCCGCCACGACGGCGCCCTCGCCGTGGACCTGTTCCCCTCCGGCCTGAACCGCGCCGCCCTCGCCGCGGCGCGCGTCACCACCCTCTCGGGCGAACCCGTCGGCGCCGAGTTCTCCGCGCCCATCCCCGCCGGAGCCGCCTCCGTCCGCCTCGCCACGACCATCCCAGGCGTCGCGCCTTGGTCGGACGAGTTCCCCAACCTCTACCGCATCCACGTCGAACTCCGCGACGCCGCGACACACGCCCCGCTCCACGGCCTCGAACAGACCATCGGCTTTCGCACCGTGTCCTTCGTGAAAGGCGAGGGCTTCCGCCTCAACGGTCGCCGCGTGCGCCTCCGCGGCACGTCCCACCACGAGTTCTGGCCCACCACCGGGCGCACCAGCAGCCGCGCCCAGCACGCGGCCGACCTCGAGCTGATGAAGGCGATGAACATGAACGTCGTCCGCCGCGCCCACTACCCCGCCTCGCGCGAATTCTACGAGGAGGCGGACCGCGTCGGCATCCTCGTCATCGACGAACTCGGCGGCTGGCAGAACAAATACGGAGACGCCGACGCCGCCCGCCTTTGCCGCGAACTCGTCGTGCGCGACGTCAACCACCCGTGCGTGATCGCCTGGAGCAACGGCAACGAAGGCGGCTGGAACACCACCGTCGACGACGACTTCGCGCGCTGGGATCCCCAGGCCCGACTCGTCATCCACCCCGCCAACTGGGACCACGAGATGAACGGACTGAAAACCCACCACTACTCGGACTACGACCAGGTCCTCGCCTACCTCGGCGCCGGCAAGACCGCCTTCCTGCCCACGGAAAATCTCCACGCCCTCTACGACGGCGGCGGCGGCGCCGGCCTGCGCGACTATTGGAACGCGATCCGCGCCGCCCCCAACGGCGCCGGCCTCCTCATCTGGGGATTCCTCGACGAGGCGCTCGTGCGCGACGACATGGGCGGCAAGCTCTTCGGCGTCGGCGACGCCGCCCCCGACGGCATCGTCGGGCCCTTCCGCGAAAAGGAGGCCAGCTTCGCCACCATCCGCTCCCTCTGGAACCCCGTGCAGATCGCCGCGCCCGGCCTCGACGACGGCGCCGACGGCGCCTCCGCCCCCGTGTTCACCGTGGAGAACCGCTTCGTCTTCACCGACCTCTCGCAGTGCGCCCTCCGCTGGCGACTCGGCCGCTTTCCCGCCCCGGGGACCGTCGACGCCCCCGCGGCGCCCGACTTCGTCGCGGAGGTCGATTCCGGCCCCTTCCCCGGTCCCGCTCTCGCGCCCGGCTCGAGCGGTCCGCTCGATCTCCGCCTGCCCGCCGACTGGCTCGGGCACGACGCCCTCCGCCTCACCGTGCGCGACCCGCACGGCCGCGAACTCCATACCTGGACCTGGCCCCTTCGTTCCGCTCGCGAGACGCACGCACGCCTCGTGCCCGAAGCGCCCCCCGGCTCCGGCCCCGTCCTCGCCAACGTGACGGACGGCACGCTCACCGTCGTCGCCGGCGCCCGCTCCTTCGACTTCGACCTCGCCTCCGGCCGTCTCCTCGGCGCCGCCGTCTCCGGCCGCCACGCCCCCCTCGCGAACGGCCCCCGGCCCGTCGTCGGCGAGTGGACCGTCACCCACGTCGCCCACGGCCGCGAAGGCTCCGACTACGTCGTCTCCGTCAACCCCTCGCCCGCTTCGCCCGACGCCTTCCGCTGGCGCGTGCGCCCCGACGGCTGGCTGCGCCTCGACT
>CAMLNJ010000535.1 GCA_946481225.1 uncultured Verrucomicrobiota bacterium
CGATGAGGGTGGTGGAATCGATTCCGGTGAGCGTGATGAGCTTGGAGGTGCCGTTGAGGAAACGCGCCTGCGTGCCGCCTTGATAGAGCGGCACGGCCCAGGCGACGCCGTCGACGGAGCGCACGCGGTAGACGTCGGTGTCGCGGAGGGGTTTGTTGTCGGCCACCTGCTCGACGCGCGGATCGGCCACCCAGACGGGCGCGCGGATGTTGCGCAGCGGGGCGAAGGTCCAGGACATGAGCCCGCAAAAGAGCGCGGCGCCCTGGGCCATGAGGATGGCCGCGAAGGTGATTCCGCTGATGAGCATGAGGTATTTGGCGTGGTCGCCAAAAAGCATGCGAAGGGCGAGACGGTTCATGGCGGGGAGGGCTCGAGGTCGCCGACGATGCGCGGGGCGAAGGCGGGCGGCGATGACATGGCGACAGGCAAGGCGCCGGAGCGAAGGGGGGCAATGCGGGACGCGCGGCCGCCCGTGGCGACACCGCCGGCTTGCGGTCCGGGACGGGGCGGCTTGGGGTGGCGGGCTTCGTTTCCACTTATGCCGTCGCCGCGCGAACTCCCGATCTACGAACTCGAAAACACCTTGGTGGCGGCTTTGCGCGCGCACGGGCGCGTGGTGGTGCAGGCGCCGACGGGTTCGGGCAAGTCCACGCAGATCCCGCAGATGCTGCGGACGCACGGCTTTCTCCAAAAGGGCGAGGTGGTGGTGCTGCAACCGCGGAGGCTCGCGGCGCGCATGCTGGCGCGGCGCGTGGCGGAAGAGGTCGGTTGCGCGCTGGGCGACGAGGTCGGCTATCAGATCCGGCTCGAATCGCGCGTGTCGGCCAAGACCCGGGTGCGTTTTGTCACCGAGGGCATTTTGCTGCGGCAAATGTCCTTCGACGCGGCCCTGCGCGGGGTGGCGGCGCTGGTGTTCGACGAGTTTCACGAGCGCCATCTTTATGGCGACATTTCGCTCGCCCGGGCTTTGCAAATCCAGGCGACGGTGCGGCCCGATTTGAAGATCGTGGTTATGTCCGCGACGCTGGACGCGCAGGGCTTGGCGGAATACCTGAAGCCGTGTGAGATCCTCACCTCGCAGGGGCGCAGTTTCCCGGTGGTGATCGAGTATCAGCCGAAGACGGTGAACTTCGAGAACGAGCCGGTCTGGGAGGTGGCGGCCCGGGAGTGTGCGCGGGTGGCGTCGCAGACGGACGGCGATTTTCTCGTCTTCATGCCCGGCGCCTACGAGATCGGCCGCACGGTGTCGGCGCTCGCCGAGCATCGCGCGCTCAACGGTTGCGTGGTGTTGCCGCTGCACGGCGAGCTGCCGCCGGAGGCGCAGGATCGCGCGGTGGCGCGAACCAGCGCGCGCAAGATCATCGTGTCGACCAACGTGGCCGAGACCTCGCTCACCATCGACGGCGTGACCATCGTGGTCGACGCGGGGCTTGCGAGGCAGGCCAAGTTCGATCCTAACCGCGGCATCAACACCCTGCTCGTCGAAAAGATTTCGCGGGCGAGCGCCGATCAGCGAGCCGGGCGCGCGGGTCGCACCGCGCCCGGGCGTTGCGTGCGGCTCTGGACGGAGCGCGAGCATGCGCAGCGCGCGGCGCAGGAGTTGCCCGAGGTGCGGCGGCTCGATCTTTCGGAGGTCGTGCTCACGCTCAAGGCCAGCGGCATCGACGACGTGGCGGCCTTTCCCTGGCTGGAAAAGCCCGACCCGAAGGCGTTGGAACGGGCGGAGATGCTGCTTGCGGATCTGGGCGCGTTGGCCGCGCCGACGAGCGGGAAAGGCCCGGCCGTCATCACCGAGACCGGCCGGCGCATGTTGCGCTTTCCCGTGCATCCGCGCTACGCGCGCATGTTGCTCGAGGCGGACCGGCGCGGCTGCGTGCGCCCGGTCGCGCTCATGGCGGCGCTCACGCAGGGGCGGAATTTTCTCCAGCGCGGGCTGCCGCGGGCGGTGGACGACGCGCGCGAGGACGCGCTCGGCGAGGAGACGGAGAGCGACTTTTTCCTGCTCATGCGCGCGTGGCGTTTCGCCGACCAGGCGAGCTACGGCCTCGACGCCTGCCGCCGCCTGGGAATCCATGCGCAGGGGGCGCGGGCGGTGGGGCCGCTTTTCGAGTCGTTTCTCGAGATCGCGGAGAACGTGGGGCTCGACGTCTCCGAAAAACGCGTGGACGGCGTGGAGGTGCGCAAGTGCGTGCTCGCCGGTTTCTCCGACCAGGTGGCGAAGCGTCTCGATACCGGCACGCTCCGCTGCGAGCTCGTCCACGGGCGGCGCGGGTTTCTCGCGCGGGAAAGCGCGATCCAGCGCGCGCCGCTGCTCGTGGTCGCCGAGGTGAGCGAGATCGGCCGAGGCGACGGCGAGGTGAGCACGCTGCTTTCGCTCGCGACCGCGATCGAAGAGGCGTGGCTGAAGGAGCTTTTCCCCGCCGACTACCGCGACGCGCGAGGCGTGGTCTACGACACCGAGATGAAGCGCGTGGTCACCCGGCGCGAGCGGCGCTTCCGCGACCTCGTGCTGGAGGCGAAGGTCAGCGGCGACGAGGCGCCCCTGAGCGACGCGGCCGCGTTGCTCACCAAGGAGGTGTTGGAGGGCCGCGTCAAAATCGAGGCCTGGGACGAATCGGTGGAGCAGTGGATCCTGCGCGTGAACCGCATGGCGGAGTGGTTTCCCGAACTGGAGGTCAATCCGCTCACCGAGGCCGACCGCGCCACGCTGATCGAACAGCTCTGCTACGGCGAACTCGGCGCGCGGGCGGTGAAGGACAAATCGAAGGAGGATATCATGCGCGTGCTGCGCGACTGGTTGACGAGCGAGCAGCTCGCCGTGCTCGACGACTACCTGCCGGAGCGGCTGGTCATGGCCAACGGACGCCGCGCCAAGCTCGAATACTCGAAGGACGGGCCGCCCGTCATGTCGGCGCGGATACAGGAGCTCTACGGGATCGAGGGGAAGTTCACCCTCGGCCACGGCCGGGTGCCGGTGAAGATCGAGGTGCTGGCGCCGAACCACCGGCCGATCCAGGTGACGGACGACCTGACCAGTTTCTGGCGCGACATGTATCCGAAGGTGAAGGCGGAGCTCAGCCGCCGCTA
>CAMLNJ010000536.1 GCA_946481225.1 uncultured Verrucomicrobiota bacterium
TTCAACTGTTTTTTCTAGGTTGAAGACAGCGCCTAAGCGTGAACGACCAGCACGTTGATGCTGCCGTTGACGGGGATGTGCTTTAAGAGGTCGGGGACCGCGGCCGGAAGTCCGCGGCCGGTCTTGGCGTCCTTGAAGCTGTAGCCGTGGGATAGTAGCTCTTGGATAAGCGTTGTGAAATCGTGCTCCTGCCCCTCGTGACAATATGGAGCGAACTCCATCAAAAGCGGCGGGCGAAATCGCGCCAAGGTTTTGCGCGCGCCGCGTAGAACCGACAATTCGTGGCCGTCTACATCTAGTTTTATGAGATCGAGGCGATCCCACCCGATCTCGTCCATGATATCGTCGAGCGCCCTGGCCGGGGCCAAGCCCACCGAGCGAAGCGCGCCGCCAAGGGTGGGGTGGACATCTTCTTTTTCATGGAGCGGCCAGCTGGACGCGATGGCGGTCTCGGCGACCGCACCTGATTCTGACACAAGGATGGTGTGGGCGACGTGAACGCGTTTGAGCAGATCCGGGTTGAGCTCGAGATTACGCCGGAGTTTTCCGACGGCATATTCGGTGGCTTCGATGGCCAAGACCCGCCCGTTCACGTCGGCCGCGTGGGCAAGAGGAAGCGTGTGGGCGCCGATGTTCGCGCCGATGTCGAGCACGCGCGCGCCGTTTTTCAGCATCCGGCGGTATAGGCGGCCCAGTTCGGGCTCGAATTCGCCGCGAAGCCAGATCGCGAGGTCAATGCCTTCGTTGAGGTCGAGCGCCCACCGGATCCCGTCTCGTTTGGAAAAAATTCCGTGCATGGGACGTCCGACGAGACCCCGGGCGACCTTGAGCAGACGGTTAAGGATCTTGGCGCAGGCGATTTTCTGCCGGGTGGAGAGTTTTAGCATGGGAGCCGAGGCTAGGTGTAGGAATATCAGGCGAGGCGGATTTTTCGCAGGCCAAACCATGTCATCTTCAAGAGCAACCAGCCGTGGCTGAATCGCGAGATGTTGGTCTCGCCGTAGGTCCGGTCTTTATAACGCACGGGGATGTCGCGAATGCGAAGCTTGAGGAGCGAGGCGCCGAAGAGGAGGTTGAAATCGCCAAAGGGGTCGAAATCTCCGAGTTCGCGGATGCGGAGTTTTATCCGCTGGTAGTCCGAGCGAAGCAGCGCCTTCGTGCCGCAAAGGCTGTCCTTGATGGGTTGACCGAGGACGTAGGAAAGGCTCATGGCGAAGAATTTGTTGCCCAGAAAATTTAGAAAGCGCATGGCCCGCTTTTCCATCGGGTAGACCAAGCGGCTGCCATTGGCGAATTCGGCGGCGCCGGACATGATCGCTTGATAAAATTTCGGCAGATCCTCGGGCGGGGCCGTGAGGTCACCGTCTTGGATGACCAACACTTCGCCGGTGGCCGTGTCGAAGCCGGTGCGCACGGCGTCCCACTTGCCTTTGCCGGGCTGGCGGAGGAGTCGCACGGTGTGCGGGCCGGAGTAGGCGGCGACCTCGCGTTGCAGCACTTCCCATGTGTCGTCCGTGCTGTTGCCTTCGACGAAGATGATCTCGGTATGGTGGCCGAGCACGGGGATGCGTTCGAGGGCGGCCCGGACGTTGCCCGATTCGTTGCGCATCGGGACGATGACCGAGCAGGCGGCCGGGGCGGTGGGCGCGGGGAGCGGGACGCGAGGACGCGCCACCACGCAAAGAGTGATGCCGAGCCAACGCAGTCCGGGAAGGTTGGCCAGGAAGCGGTTGCAGAAGGGCGTGAGCAGCGGGACGTCGAACGGCAGCAGCTGCCGGGTGCCATTGAAAATCACTTCCCAGCCGGCGAGTTCGAGGAGGTTTACCAGATCGTTCGAGGTAAGCCAATTGCTCACGGGCTGGGGACTCACCCAGCCGGTTTTTTGCGCGCCGCGCAGCGGCCAGAGCCAAAGATGGTTGAGGGAGGTGATGACGAGGCGGCTGCGCGGATGCGCCGCATGTCGAAGGTGGATGAGCGCCTGCTGGATGTCGCCGAGATAGCCGATCAGATAATTAAGGACGATGTAGTCGAAGTTCTCGGTCACCGGCGCGAGCTCGACGTCGGCCTGGCGGAATTCCAGGCGTTCGCCTTGTGCGGCCTTGAGCCGGGCTTGGTCGATCATCTCGCCGCTGAAGTCCACGCCTAGGCCGCGCGAAGGGGCGAGCGAGCGGAGGAGCTCCCCTTTGCCGCAGCCCCATTCGAGCACGGAGGAGCCTTCGGGGATGAGCATCCGATGGTAGGCCGCCACCTGGCCGTGAAAATCGCGCTGGATTCGGCGGGGACGGGCGTCGTGCCGGGAGATCCAATCGAAGTAGTCGGGGGAGGAAAGCGGCGCGGACGGGGCGGATTTTTGGGCGGACATGGAGAGGGGGGAGACGGGCGAAGGTGGCGGCGCGGGCGGGGGCTCAGCGGAACAGGTTGTATTTAATTATCGCATACAATGCCCGGAAGCCGTCGCGCCAGCCGATCTTTTTCCCTTCCTTGTAGGTGCGGCCGTGGTAGCTGATGCCGATCTCGTAGACGACGACATCGGGAATCTTGGAAATCTTGGCGGTGATCTCGGGCTCGAAGCCGAAGCGGTTTTCCTCGATGACGATCTGTTTCACGACCTCGCGTTTCATGACCTTGTAACAGGTTTCCATGTCGGTTAGATTGAGGTTCGTGAGCATGTTGGACAGCAGGGTGAGGAATTTATTGCCCGCCATGTGCCAGAAATAGACGACGCGATGCGGGCCGCCGCCCACGAATCGGGAGCCGAAGACGACGTCCGCCTTGCCGCTCTCGATCGGGGCGAGCAGCAGCGGATATTCCTGCGGGTCGTATTCGAGGTCGGCGTCCTGGATCAGCACGATATCGCCGGTGGCGGCGGCAAAGCCGGTGCGGAGGGCCGCGCCTTTTCCCTGGTTCACTTCGTGGTAGATGATCTTGTCCACGAGCGGGGCGATTTCGGTCCTGAGGATGTCGCGGGTGCCATCGCGAGAGCAGTCGTCGACGACGATGATCTCGCGATCCTTGACGGGGGCGGCGCGGACGGCGTCGACGATGGTGCGGATGGTGCGGAGTTCGTTGTAGCAGGGGATGACGACG
>CAMLNJ010000537.1 GCA_946481225.1 uncultured Verrucomicrobiota bacterium
CGGCGGGTTTGGCGATCTTGGACGGGTTGCGCCGGTGTTCCTCGCGGGCCCATTCGAGGGCGCGTTCAGGGCCGTGTTCCCAGAAGTAGATGCCGCGCCCGAGCCAGTCGTAGTCGTTTTCGCTGGAGCGAAAGTCGCCGCCGCCGAGCACGCGGTCGGCGACGGATTTATCGCAGCCGTGGTAGCCGAAGACCGTGCGGTGGTAGTCGAGGGCGGGCATGGGTTCTCGGAATTCAGCGGAATGTTGTTACTTATGACGTGCCAAGGCCACACGTAAGCGGGTGGCCGCGGCCGCTGCTGCGGGTCTGCCAGTGGGCGCCGTTTTGGACGAAGGGGTTCGGGGCGCGGTCTTTGTCGCGTTGCTGGCCGCCGCTGCCTTTGCCGCCGGTCGTGCCGGGGAGCGGGGCGCGGGGGCTAGCGTCGTCGCTGTGACGGTGGTCGGCGCGTTACGGCTGGGCCGAGGCCGGCCGGCCGTCGGGGCGGTGGCCGTGGTGGCGTTGCTGCGAGCGTAGGCCGTCGGACCGGCCGAGCTGGGGCTCGGCGCTCCCAGGGGGGCACCGTGAGAGCGCGGAGCTTTGAGGTGGGCTAAACGCCAAGTCGTTCAGCGTGTCGACGCGGCGACGCCGAAGCAGAGAGTGAGATTCAGCCAGAGCCCGGCGAAGATCACGTGGGCGGCGGTTTCGAGCCGCTTGCCGCGCCAGAGGGCCGAGGAATACCCGAAGAACTGGATGAGCAGGCGGCAGAGCCAGAACACGAAGAGTCCGAGGCATAGTTGACGGCCGAGGGGCGTGCTGAGCAGGGCGTCGGTCGAGGCGAGGCAGAGGAGCCCCATGAGGCCCACGGTGAGCGCGATGAAAAAGGTGTGCACGTGCAGGATCTGTCGCGTGAGCAGCGATGCGCCGCGCAGGTCTTCGCGCCATTTGAAATAGCGCGGGAACACGGCGTGGAGCAGGGCGAGCGCGACAAGCAGGGAGCCGTTGATTTCTAGCCAGGTTTTCACGATGCGCGTAGGACGAAGGTGGTGACGAAGGGGTTGATCTGGCGACGCGCCACGACTTCGAGTCCGGCGTCGGCGAAGGTGGCGAGCCATTCGGCCGGCGTGTGAAAGTGCCAGGCGCCGAGGTTGTAGGCGAGGAGGTTGGCGGGGTCGCGGAGATGCTCGGTCACGATGATCAGCCCGCCCGGGCGAACAGCGCGCCGGAGTTCGCGAAAAAAAGCGGCGCGTTCGGCGTGGTCGCGAATCTCGTGGGCGGCGAGGATGAGGAGGATGCGGTCGAAGGAGGCGTCGGGCCGGGGAATGACGCCATCACGGAGCGCGACCGTGTCCGGGCGTGGCGGATGCGCGGCGCGGGCGCGGCGAATGGATATTTCCGTGTGTTTCGCGGCGTCGAAAAAATCGAAGACAGACCAGGCGAATACGGGATAGCGTTCGGCAAGCAGCTCGCTGGTTTCGTCGAAGCCGGCGTGGATGTTGGCGGCGGCGAGAGGGCGGCCGGGTGGTTCTTCGACGCGCATCCAGTGGTCGAGCCAGGCAAAGGAGTAAAGTCCGGTGGCGTCGTAGGCGATGAAGGTGGCGAAGAGGGAGATGAAAACCGCGACGCTCGCGGCGATGGCCGCGGCGAGCGCGAGTTCGGACGCGGGCGAGGAGAGGGCGCGCGCGCCGAGCGACAGGACCGCGATGGCGGCGGCCGCGCCGGCGAAGAAGTGCCAGTTGAAGCGGACGACGGTGCGGACGCCTTGCAGGGGGCGGCGTTTCATTGGGCGGGGAGCGGCAGGGCTTCTTCGCGGCCGCGTTCCCAGCGGTAGGGGATGTTTTCGACGGCGAAGGCGTTGGCGAGGACGGCGTGGTCGAGGCCGAGCGTTTTCAAAAAAGGGATCTCGTGGCGGAGCACGCGCACGGGGCGGGGATGCCAGTCCTCGCGCACGCCTTCGACGATGCGGACGCGCGCGCGAGCTTCATCGACGGAGAAGGTGAACGGCATGGGCCCGCAGAAGCGGCGCGCCGTCCGCCAGTCGGGGAAGGGCGAGCCCGGCGGCAGCGTGGGTTCGTCGGAGCGGGCGAGGTCGATTTCGAGGAGGAGGCCGGTTGCCGGGTCGGTGACAATCAGCAGGTCTTCGCGCTCGGTGACGCTCACGGCGGTGGTGACGTAGCGGTAGCGGGTGAAGAGATTGCCGAGTCGCGACATGCGGGCGCGGTCGGTCTCGGAGCGGAGAATGTAGAGCCCGCGCAAGGTGCGTTCGGAGGCGAGGGTGCAACGGACGAAGAAGCGGTAGCCGATGAGCACGAAGTCGTTGCCAAGAAAACGGGGAAAGCCGGCAGGGCGCAGACGTCGGGTTTGCACCACTGCGACGGCGAGGAAGCCCAAGCGATCATCGTAGGTATCGGGCACGAGCCCGGGCGGCAGGCGGCGAGCAACGTCCTCGACCGGCAATGCGAAGGTGAGCGCACTGGAGCGGTCGAACCAGGCTTCGACCGGAAAGGGGTTGGCGCGTAGGAGCGGAAATTTCATGGCGCGGGCGGCGGAGCGGCGGGCCGAAGCGGGCGGAGATCGACGGCCGCGACGAGCGCGCAGTAAACGAGGGCGACGAGGAGATTGGCGCGGCCGAAGAGCAGGAGGTCGGGCACGAGCGCAAATTCGATCAGGTTCATCGTCAGGACCGCCCCGATTTGGGCGACCGCGCTGGCACGTTGGGCGATGCCGCTGGCGATCCACAACGCCATGACCAGTTCGGCGGCTCCAATCAGCCGCGTCAGGACTGGTGCGTGGGCTTCGCCGAGGATGCGCGCGACGATCTCCTCATGGCGCGGGACGCCGCCAAGGAGCTTGCACCAAACGCCGTTGACGAGCCAGACGACGACGAAAAAGGCGTGGGCGAGGCGAACCGGAATCGAGGGAGCGGGCGAAGACGGAGACGAGGATGGCACGTTCCGCGTTGGTTAACGTAAACGCCCGCGCACGTCCATCCGTCAGCGGCGGCCGCTGCTGCGGGTCTGCCAGTGGGCGCCGGGGCGGCCTTTTTGGACGAAGGGGTTCGGGGCGCGGTCTTTGTCGCGTTGCTGGCCGCCGCTGC
>CAMLNJ010000538.1 GCA_946481225.1 uncultured Verrucomicrobiota bacterium
GATGGCGCATGGCGAGCTCGGCATGGCGGTGCTCCGCCGGGTGCAGGAGCAGACGCTGCGTCGTCTGACCCCGACGCGGGCGCGGGTCGAGCTGGTGGCGGGGGGCGAGAACGGGGCGCCGCCGGTGGTGCAGTCGAGCGTGGGCGCGGTGTTGCGCGATTTCCGTTATATCGACGAGGCGGGGCGCGCGTGGGGGGCGGAGGAAGTGGGGCCCGGCGAAAAAGCGCCGCTCAGCCCGCGGCCGAAAGCCGGCGTGTCGCATCTCGAGCATCGCGGCTCCTTCAGCGCCCGGGGCGGTGCGGCGGAAGGCCTGACGCCGATTCCGACGCTGACGTCGATCCGTTGGGATGAACCGGAATTTCTTTACGTCGGCCCCTTGGTCGGCGCCCGCAAGCCATGAGCACTCCCTTGGTCGAGGTTATCAACATCACGCGGCGTTTCGGAGCCGTGCAGGCGCTCAGGGGCGTGTCCTTCACGCTGGAGCGCGGTCAGGTGGTGGGGCTGATCGGCGCGAACGGCGCGGGCAAGACGACCGCGATGCGCATCATGGCCTCGCTCGACCTGCCCGATTCGGGCACGGTGCGGATCGGCGGCGTGGACATCGTCCAGGAGCCGAACCTGGTGCGCCGGCGCATCGGCTGGATGCCCGACCATTTCCAGGCCTATCGCGACATGACGGTCGGCGATTACCTCGACTTTTTCGCGCGCGCCCATGGGTTTCGCGGCCACGAGCTCGTGCGCCGGGTGACCGAGGTGATGGATTTCACCGATCTCACGCCGCTGGCCTCGCGTCCGATGGACAAGTTGTCGAAAGGGCAGACGCAGCGGCTGTGCCTCGGGCGGACCCTGCTCAACGACCCGGAGTTCCTGCTCCTCGACGAACCCGCGGCGGGGCTCGATCCCAAGGCGCGGGTGGAGTTCAAAAACCTCGTGCGCATCCTGCGCGAGCGAGGGAAGACGATTCTCATCAGCTCCCACATCCTCACCGAGCTTGGCGAGATGTGCGACACGCTGGTCTTCATGGACCAGGGGAGGGTGGTCCACCACGGCGACAAGGAGGACCTGCTGCGCAACGACCGCGAGTCCGGGGTGATCTTCGACATCGTCGTGCATGGGCCGCCTTCGGCGCTGGCCGCCTGGCTGGAAACACGGCCGGGCTGGCGCCTGCTCGAGCCGCGACGCGAGGGGGCCCGGGCCGAGTTTCATCAAGTCGACCCCGAGGCGGTGAGCGCGGAGCTGCGGCGCATGGCGAACGATCTCCCCTTGCTGAGCTTTTATCGGCAGGAGCGGCGCCTCGAGGACGCCTTTGTCGACATGTTGAGCGGCGGGGCGAAACCGCTTGGCCGAAGAGGGGGCGCGACGCCGCCTCCGTTGCCCCGGGCGGTCGCGGCCGGGAAGGAGGGCGGCGCATGAACACCTCCGCCACGCAGACGCTTCCGCAGGCCGAGACGCCTCCGCCGCGCCTCGATTTTCCGGGCTGGGTGCCGCCGATGTTGGTCAAGGAGCTGAGGCAGGGACTCCGCCAGCGCGGTTTTGTCGGCGGCCTGATCGCGGCGCAGGTCGTGCTGGTGCTCATGTTTCTCACGGGATTCGCCACGGACGTGAACGGCGGGTCCGCGTCGCACCGCTTGATCGACGGGATTTTTTGGAGCACGATGTTCGGCACGCTGCTCCTTCTCGCGCCGATGCGCGCGCTGACCGCGTTGAGCGCGGAACTGGAGGCGCGCACGATGGACCTGCTCTTGCTCACGCGGCTGGACGCGTGGCGGATCGTGTGGGGCAAGTGGGTCTCGCTGATGGCGCAGTCGCTCCTGCTCGCGATCGCGCTGCTGCCCTACGCGGTGGTGCGCTACTTTTTCGGATCGGTGGACATCGTCGACGATCTGGCCCTCATCGGTTTCATGCTCGCCGGAAGCGGGGTGTTCACGGCCGCGGGCCTCTGGGCGTCCGGAATGAACCGGGTTATCCGGCTTTTGATCGTGATCGGCATGGTGATGCTTTCGTTCTCGGTTTTAGGCGGGATAATGAGTCGGCATTTTTTCCGCGGCGGCTCCATGATCTCCTCGTCCGGCTCGGTGCCGGCGTGGCTGATGATCGCGGTCATGGCCTGGGTCGGCGGATGCCTGCTGGTGTATTGCCTGATGATGGCGGTGCGCTGGTTCGCGCCGATAGCGGAGAACCATGCGATCGGACCGCGGCTGATGCCGCTCGCGCTTCTGCTTCCGGTTCCGATTCTGGCGCTGGCCTCCCGGGTGGGCGACGTGGACGAGCTCGTTGTCGTTTGGTTGGGCGCGAGCGGGATCATCGCGGCGATCGAGATGGCGAACGCGCGCGAATTGATGGCGATCCATCTGCGCGGGCGGCTGGGACGGCGGGGCGTCTGGCGGATAATCGGTCCGGCGATGCTGCCGGGTTGGCCGAGCGCGGCCTTGTGGCTCGCCCTTTTCCTCGGAGCGACCGTGGCGGGCTGGGGGCTGGTGGACTTATGGTCGGTGGCGGATCTCCATTTCCGGGCGGTCGTCTGGCTGGCGGTGCTGGCCTGGGCGGGCCTGGTGTTTCCGGCGCTGCTGGTGGCGCTCGTGCCGTCGACGGGCCGGGCCGCGGGCGTGATTTATTTTATCATGCACGCGCTGCTTGGCATCTTCGCGATCATGGCGGGCAGCACGTCGCTAAGCCATAAGGCGCCGGCGATCATGACGGTGCTTGAGTGGATCTCGCACGCGGTGCCCACGACGAGTTTCTGGCATGCCCTGAACGAGGTGAAGTCGCCGAGCGAGCTGCCGGCGGTGGGCCTCGGGCAGGCGCTCGGCGTGGCGACGACGCTCGCGCTGATGCTCTTCACCGCGCGGACCTATTGGCTAAACGTCTGCCTGTTGCGTCACGCGGAGGCGCGGGTCGAGGTTCGAGAATGAGCGGCTCGGGCGAACAGGGCGACCTCGCCGCCGCCGCGGCGAGGCGGGACGGTTTGGAGGCGGCGCGGCGTTTCCGGCTGCCTTTCACGCGCCAAGCCTGGCGCGGCGCGGCGGGCGGCTGGCAAGGCGCGGGCGCGGGGAGCTCGATCGATTTTCA
>CAMLNJ010000539.1 GCA_946481225.1 uncultured Verrucomicrobiota bacterium
CGGCATCTTGAGGTTTTTCGCCTGTGTCCCCGCTACGGACGGCCCGCGGTGGCGGCTGTTTCGACGCGAGATAGGTCTCGGCTGGCGCCGGATCCAGGCGGAGGGGCGGGTGGCTCCGCCGTGTCGGATGCCGAGGGGGCCGGACGCGCGGTCGCGCCGTCCCGCCAGGAACCGGGCACGTGAAGCAGGCGTGGGATGTCGGGCAGCCCGCACTCGTTGCGCTGTAATCGGCCGATGAGCATGTCCACGGCGGCCGCGCCGATTTCCTCCGAGTGTTCGTCGATGCCGGCCATTCCGGCGGGGGCGTTGCCCAGCTCGAGCGCGGCGACGCCGAGGCTTCCCGGCACGTCGGTAGCCTGGCTCAGCAGGCGAAGCATGTAGTGGGCGTCGTCCACGAGCACCGCGTCGGGGCGCTCTTGATCGAGCCAGGCGCGGACGGTCGCGAGGTCGAGGTGTTCCGGCGGGACGGAGAGGGCGGAGACGCGGCGCTCTGGGGCAAGAGATGGAGCTTCATCAGGTGGGCGGCCACATACTGGTGTTCGGTCCGGATCGAGATGCCCGGGTTGCTGAAGAAGCCTATGCGGCGGTAGCCGCGCTCCTCCAGCGCGGCCCACGCGCGGTTGAACTTACGGAACGTGGCCGAGCAGGCGCGGGGCAGAGTCGACGGGCAGGACACCGACCAGTTGAGGGTCACGCAGGGAAGGGCGTCCCAACCGGTGAACGCGCTCGGCCCGCAGTGGTATTTGGGGCGATGATGGCGCCGACGATGCCGCGGCTGAGCAGGATCTGAAGGAGCCGGGCGGGCGGCAGTCCTTGTTCGCCGAGGCAAAACTCCTCGATGCGGTAGCCGCGCCGGAGCGCTGCGCCTCCATGCCCGACCACACGGTTTGAAAGATCGGGCGTTGGCGCCAGTTCCAGTCCGCCTCGGTTTCGCCGATGACCGCGAGCACGGCGTCGCGGGGCCGGTCGCTCGCGTCGTGCAGGTTGGACATCAACAGCGAGAGGAGCGGATCGGGCAGGTAGCCGAGTTCTTCCGCGGCCTTCTGCACCCGCCGCCGGGTGGCCAAAGCGATTTCGGGGTGGTTTCGCAGGGCCATGGAAACCGTGGATCGCCCGAGGCCGACCTTGCGGGCGATGTCGGCCATCGTGGGGCGGGGCGGATGCTCGGACAAGGAGCCCACCTTCGGGGTGGGCGGGGTGGGATGGCGCGGGGGCACTTCCAGGGGTGTTGTTGGAAGGCGGGATAAAGGTGCCGGCCGTGGTGCCAGGTCAATCCCTCCGTGACCGCGCCATGCTTATACCCCGAGGGCCGGCGATCTGAACCATGTCAGATCCAAACCTGTCGCGGCCGGCCGCCGGCCCGCGATACGGGTTTGTCGGTATCCAATTACTCATTACCAGCCTCAAACTCGCCCCCAAACGCACATGACCTCAAAAACACGGTTCTTCGCAGGCGCCGCGGCGCTTGTCCTCGCCTCCGGCTCGTTCACCCAGGCGGCTTCCATCACCGTCGACGCGGTGGGAGTCGTAAACACGAACGCCAAGACGATCTTCGAGGCCACGGGAAATTCCCTGAACGCGACGACGTTCGCCTCCGACATCGCCACCGCGTTCGGCAATAACACCGGCGGAGTTTGGAATTTCGACGGGGCCGCCTTCAATGTCGCCAACGGAGAGACCGTCACCCTGAACTACGGCGCGTCGCTGGCCAATAGTTTGGTCCTGACTTACACCGAAGGCGTCGGCGCCAACGGGATCAACCAAGGTGCCACCGCAGGCGAACCCACCTCCGGGTCTTTCTTGCTGGGTCTTGGCGGCAACGCCGCCACCCGGACCTTCGTTCCGTCCGCGCCGCTGCTTACCGTCGGAATATTCAACACGGACCGGAATGACGCCGGCCGGCTTCCCGTGCTGACGGTCACCTATCAGGATAACTCCGTCGCCAGCACCTCGGGAGCGAACGCGAACGACGTGTTTTTCCATGGGCTCTCGGGCACCTCGCTCAATCCCATCGTGAGCTTCGCGATCTCCCAGAATAATTTCATACGTTACGACGATCTTGGTTTTGTGGTCGCCAGCCCGGTTCCCGAGCCGAGTTCCGCCGCGGCGCTCGGTGGCTTGGTCGCGATGGGCTTCGCGGCCCTCCGCCGTCGCCGCTCCCAAGCCTGAAAGCACCAAGTTTTTTCGCTTTTCGTCGTCACGGCTCAGCTTGTGATTGCGAAACTGTAGGCCAGATCGGTCTGGCAGCCCGATCAGCGGTCGGGCCTACGGCGGAGCGAATGGTTTTATACGTTTGAGCGCGAAAGGGGCGTGCATCGCCTATGGGGCGTTCAATGCCCCACATATCTCCAGCCGCCGGGTTGTCCCCCGGCGGCTTTTTCGTTCAGGAATGGGATGGCCGTAGCACCGGGGGGATGCGAAGCGGAGCACAGTAGGCGGGATCTCTCGTCTACGAATTGGCTCCGGTGCGCATAAGGACTTGTGGGAGCCGGGGATTGTGAAACGAAGGACGTTTTGGCTTGCTTCCTGATGATTGAGCGATAAATCAAAGGGAGTTTCCCCTATCCCGCCCTGCTAATCCCGGAACTCGGGAAAGGGCGGGGAGGCACGCCCCGATCTTGGGTCGTTCCAGTTTTTGTTCAGCCACCCCAATGAATACCAACCCACACCACACGCACTCCGTGTCTAAAAACGCCCGCTCGCTCATTGCCGTTTGCGCAATGCTTGGCTCCGCGGTCGGCGCTTTCGCCGCCGACCCGCTTTATCAGTGGAACTTTGACAGCGCCAACGGCGCCAACACCGGCACCGCCAGCGGCGGCACGCTGGCGACCAACGTCGGCGCGGGAACGACCGGATCGTTCGCCGGCTCGGGCGTGTCGGGGCTTGGCGGGGACAGTTCCTTCCAGGCGAGCAACGCCAACGACAACTGGTGGGGAACCGATCTCGGCAATGCCGCCGCCGTGAGCAATCTGGACCTCGGTTCCCTTGGTGATCGGTTCACGATCACCCTTTGGGTGAAGCGAAGCGGCAGCAACAATGCCGACTGGCTCAACATCGGTTCCACGG
>CAMLNJ010000540.1 GCA_946481225.1 uncultured Verrucomicrobiota bacterium
AAAGACCGCGAGGCGTGGCGCGGCAAGGTTTCCTTCCGCTTCGCCGAGAACGAGGCGCTCTACGGCCTCGGCTTCGACGAGACCTCGGACCTCAACCTCCGCGGCGCCACCAAGCGGCTCTACCAGCATAACCTGCGCATCCTGGTCCCGTCGCTTGTATCCACTCGCGGATACGGCCTCCTCTTCGACGCCTACTCGGCGATGACCTTCACCGACGGAGCCGACGGCGGCTCGATGGCCTTCGATGTGATCGAGGACCTCGACTACTACTTCATCGCCGGTCCCGACATGGACGGCGCCGTCGTCGGCTACCGCCAGCTCACCGGCGAGGCCGCCATGCTGCCGCGCTGGGCCTACGGCTACGTGCAGTCCAAGGAGCGCTACAAGACGCAGGACGAACTGGTCGCCACGGTGAAGGAGTTTCGCGACCGCAAGATTCCGCTCGATGTCATCGTGCAGGACTGGAGCTACTGGATCTCCTCCCAGTGGGGCGGCGACATCGACACCGCGCGCTACCCCGACATCGCGAAGATGATCCGCGACATCCACGAGCAAAACGCCCGCGTGATCATCTCCATCTGGCCCAACCCCAGCGACCGCTCCACCGCCGGCAAGGCGCTCAAGGATGCCGGTTACACGCTGGCCGGCACGCCCTTCATCGACTTCTCCCGTCCCGGGGCGCGCAAACTCTACTGGGAAACCGCCGCGTGGAAGCCCTTTGGCCAGCACGGCATGGACGGCTGGTGGTGCGACTCGACCGAACCCGAGAACGTTGACTGGCAAAAGGACCGGCCGGCCGATCCGGATTCCGCCAACATCGCCGGCCTGGCCAAGATCATCGACCCGCAACACCTCAACGCCTACGGACTGTGGAGCGGGCTCGGCATCTTCGAAAACCAGCGCGCCGCCGCGCCCGACCGGCGCGTGCTCAACCTCACGCGCTCCACCTACGCCGGCGGCCAGCGCACCGGCTCGGTCATCTGGACCGGCGACATCACCGCAAGCTGGGAGACGCTCGCCAAGGAAGTGGCCTCCATGCAGAGCATGAGCGCGGCCGGCTACCCCTATGTCACCACGGACGTCGGCGCGTTCTTCGTGGCCCGCAGGTCCCAATGGTTCTGGCTCGGGCAGTTCGACAAGGGCGTGGCCGGCCTCGGCTACCGCGAGCTCTACACGCGCTGGCTGCAATTCGGCGCGTTCCTTCCGATGTTCCGTAGCCACGGAACGGATACCCCGCGCGAGCCGTGGCGCTTCGGCGAGCCCGGCACGCCGTTTTACGACGCCATCATCGGGACCATCGACCTGCGCTATCGCCTGCTGCCGCACCTCTACTCCCTGAGCGGAAAAGTCTCGCGTCAAAACGCCTCCTGGATTCGCCCCGTCGCCTTCTCGTTCCCCGAGGATGCCCGGACCCACGGCCTGAAAACCCAATTCATGGTCGGCCACGAGCTCATGATCGCCCCCGTGCTCACGCCCATGCTTTACGGGCAGGGTTCGACGCCGGTGAAAGACGCCCCCGGCAGCGTGGACGTTTACCTGCCCAAAAACTCCGCATGGATCGACTTCTGGACCGGCCGCCCGCGATCCGGCGGGCAGACCATCAAGGCCGACGCTCCGCTGTCTCATTCCCCGCTCTTCGTGAAAGCTGGCTCGATCCTGCCGCTCGGTCCCCGTGTGCAATACTCCGGCGAAGCCCTCTCGGCCCCGCTCGAGCTACGAGTCTATCCGGGCGCCGACGCTTCCTACCTCCTCTACGAAGACTCCGGCGAAGGCTGGGGCTACCAGAAGGGACAGCACTCGGTCATTCCGATCGCCTGGAACGACAAACGCCGCGAGCTCACGATTGGCGCCATCCGCGGCGGCTTCCCTGGTATGCCCAGTCAACGCGCGTTTCGGGCAGTCCTCGTCGCCCCCGGCGCGGGAACGGGTATCGCAGAGACGGATACTGCCGAGGAGATCCGCTACGAAGGACGCTCCGTTAAGAGGCGCCTTTCCGCTCCGGCCCAAGCCACGAAGTAAAACACCCGGCCCGCTCCCCTTTCCCATGCGTCTTCTTCCCTCCCTCCTCGCCGCCACCTGCCTGCTCGCCGCCTCCCTGTCCGCCGCCGAGCACCGCGTGCGCTCGCCCGACGGCAAGCTCGCGCTCGTCGTCTCCGACGACGCCGGCCTCCGTTATCGGGTCGAAATCGACGGCCGCCCCCTCCTCACCGACTCCGTCCTCGGCCTCGCCTTCGCCGACGGCACCACCCTCGGCCCCGCCGCCAAGATCACCGGCACCGAGAAATCGGCTCGCAAGGCCACGTGGGAGGACCCGCTCGGACAACGCCGAACCGTGCCCGACCGTTTCCGCGAGCTTCGTTTCGAACTGCGCGAGGCTGCCACGCCCGCCCGCGCCTTCGCTCTCGTCGCCCGAGCCTACGACGAAGGCGTCGCCTTCCGCTACGACCTGCCCGAAGCCTCCGGCCTCGGCGAATTCACCCTAAATCGCGAACTCACCGAATTCCGCTTCCCCGCCGACCATCGCGCCTGGGCGGGCGACGAATCGGAGTGCGCCGAAAACACCTACCGCGACGGCAAGCTCTCCGCCATCCCCCAACACTCCCCCGACAAAAACCGTCGCGGCCACCCCTTCCGCTCCGTCCTGCCCCTCCTCGTCGAGACGCCCGCCGCCTACGTCGCCGTGGCCGAGTCCGACCTCCTCGACTGGGCCGGCCTCTTCCTCACCGGCACCGGAGAAACCGCCGTGCGCGCCGAGCTCGCCCCGCGCCAGGACAAGCGCGGCGTGGTCGTCGGTCGCGTCCCGATGCTCAGCCCCTGGCGCGTGCTCATGGTCGGCCGCACCCCCGGCGACCTCGTCACCAACGACCTCGTGGCCACCCTCGCGACGCCTTCTCGCGTCGCCGATTCCTCGTGGATCAAACCCGGCGTCAGCGCGTGGGACGCATGGTGGACCGGCTTCAACTCCTCCCAACCGCGCTACACCGCCCTCGAGGCCCGCGGCGACAACCGCTCCCACCGCGAATACATCGATTTCGCCGCCGAGATG
>CAMLNJ010000541.1 GCA_946481225.1 uncultured Verrucomicrobiota bacterium
GTCTTCCCCCCGCCGTCGGCCACGCCCGGCAGCTACAACACCACCTACGCCATCGGCTCCGACATCGTGTTGAACGTCTCCGCGTCCGGACTCGGATCGCTCACCTACCAGTGGTATTATCAGGCCGACGCCGGCTCCTCGCCGACCGCGATCCCGGACGCCACCGGCTCCACGCTCACCGTCCCCAACGCGACCGTCTCCTCCGGCGGCATCTATTCGGTCATCGTCACCGACCACGCCGCCGAGGCCTCCGGCCAGCCGGCGACCACCAGCACGGCCGCCTTTCCGTCCATCTCGGTGGTGCCCGTGAGCGAACTTGTCGTCTCCTACTACCGCTTCGAGGAAGGCCCGAGCGGCGGCGGCATCGCCTCCGCGATCGATTCGGCCGGCGACAACGACCTCACCCCGGTAGGCGCCGTCGCCTACTCCGACGCCGGCGTGCCCTACGCCACCATTCCCGCCACCGGGACGGCCAACACCCTCGGCGCGAATTTCCCCGCCGCGGGCAACAACAGCCTCGTCGCGCCCATAGTCGGCACCCTCGCCGAAACCGCCTTCACCGACTTCACCGTCGAGGCCTTTGTCCGCTTCAGCGACGCGAACGGCGTGCATACGATCGTCGGCCGTGACGACACCGCCAACACCGGCGAAGGCACGGGCTCGCAGTCGCTCTTCTATCTCCAGCGCAACGGCGGCAAGTTGCGCGTCGAGGTCATCACCAAGGACAACACCAACGTCCAGGTTAACAGCAACAGCACGCCCGCCCTCAACACCTGGTATCACGTCGCCGCGGTCGGCAACGTCGGCGCCGGCACCCTCAAGCTTTACGTGAACGGCGCCGAGGTGGGCTCCGCGACCGGCTTCACCGGCTTGTTCGTGCCGAGCGCGGGTTCCAACACGCCGTGGACCGTCGGTCGCGGCGAGTGGGCGGGCAACGACGCGGACTTCCTCCGCGGCGACGTCGACGAGGTTCGCATCACCCGCGCCGCGCTCGCGCCGAGCCAGTTCCTCAACTCCTCCGGAGGCATCGCGGTCGTTCCCCCGACGCTGAGCCTCGCCCCGACCTACACCACGGTCCTGCCCGGCGCGGACGTGATCCTAACCGCCACGGCCACCTCCAACATGGGCGGCACGCTTTCCTACCAGTGGTATAAGGACGGCGTCGCGATCAGCGGCGAGACCGCCGCCACCCTGAGCCGTTCCTCCGTCACGCTCGCCGTCGACGGCCTCTATTCCGTCGTGGTCTCCGACTCGCCCGGCTATGGCGGCAACCCTCTCACCTCGACCGCCGCCGCCCGCCTGCGCGTCCTGGACATTCCCGCCGCCGGCGCTCGAGCCATCGGCCTGAACTTCGTCGGCGCGGCCTCGAGCAACGAGCCCTGGGCCGCCGCCTGGTCGCATGTTCTGGGCACGGTGGCCCCGACCGTCACCGCCGGCCTCTATCCGGCCGCCAACTGGAACAACTCCGCCGACGTCACCGACATCTACGTTCGCACCGAGCCCCTCGCGCTCCAGGAATCCAACGGCTCGGCGGCCGCGGGCGCCTCGGCAACTTGGTCCGCAGCCGGCACCTGGTCGGCCCGTGTCGGCACCGGCGATCCTTCCGTGAAGACGCCCGACGGGCTGCTTCTGCACGGCTACATCGAGTCCCGCGCCGCCGCCGGCGCCAGCGTAACCGTATCCAGTATCCCTTACGCGAGCTATGACGTCTACGTCCATGTCGCCGGAGGCACGAACGGCGAGGTCGGCACCCTCAAGATCGATCGCGAGGGCGCCCCGACCTACTACTACCGCGTGTTCCAGCACGACGCCTACGCGGCCGACCCCTACGCCGTGCCGCTTGCGATGGGCGAGTCACTCACCCGGACCGAGGCGCTGAGCGCGCCCCCCGCGACCTTCGTGCGCTTTGCCGGCGTGACCGGCTCCGACCTCACCATCACCGCCGTCGACTCGGTGTTGAACAAAAACTCGGGCGGCATCGCCGCGATCCAGATCGTTGACCGCACTCCCGCGGGCACGGCTTATCCCCTGATCGTGACGAGCGCCCCCGTCTCGAAGTTGGCGCGCGGCGGCTCCAACGTGACCTTCGGCGTCACCGCCGTCTCGCAGAACTCCGGCACCTTGGCCTACCAGTGGCAGAAGGACGGGGTCGATCTCTCCGGCCAGACCGGAGCGACGCTCTCCTTGAACAACGTCACCGGCGCCTCGAGCGGCAACTACGGCGTGACCGTCACCGAGACCTCCGCCCTCGGCACGATCACCACCACCCGCACGGCCTCGCTCGTCGTGGTGGACGGCACCCGCTCGCTGCTGATCAACGGCGACATCAACACCGCCGCCTCGCCGACCTACGTGGGCGATGGCATCCTGCGCGCCGACGGCACGAGCTCCGCCTCCGGCCTCGAAGCCAACGCCACCGTATGGAACGGTATCATCGGCTCAGCCGGGGCGGCCACGCGCACCCTGGGCAAAGAGTCCACCGGCCTTGGTCTCACGGGCGTGACCTTCAGCTATTCCGGAGCGGACGGGGCGGAGGACAACACCGCCGCCGGTAACATCATCGGCACCGAGGCGGAAGAACTGGAGCGCGACTACCTCTATGCCAACCCGGCCAACACGGCTGGCATCACCGCCACGGTGGGGGGCCTCCAGGCCTTGGCGGGCAAGCAGGTGACGCTCTACGTCTATGCGATCGGCAAGACCACCAAGACTTGGAATGCGTGGAACCAAGCCACGGTCAACGACACCGCCAACATCACGCTCGCCACTGCGAACAACCACCTTGCCGCTCCCGCCGGCACGACCAGCGTCTGCCGGTCCGCGCCGTCGAACGCCAGCAGGCCGGTGTCGAGGCTGGTGATCGTGACGGTTGCCTCCCCGGACGCGGGAAGCTGGCTCGCCACGACGGCGCCGAAGTACGCCCGATCGCCAACTGCCAGGAACCGCGGGAACGCGGGCTTGAGCGTCAACGGCTTGTTGACGCGAACCTCCGCGTCGCCGCTGCCGAACCGGGAGTCCCGGTCGGCGGCAACCGCC
>CAMLNJ010000542.1 GCA_946481225.1 uncultured Verrucomicrobiota bacterium
GACCGCCCCCACCTGGCGCGACACCGTCGCCCCGGAGGCCGCGCCGCGTCCGCGCGGCCGCACCGGGCGCCGTCGTCTCGTTTTCTCCGCGCTTCGCCACTGGGTCGGCGTCGGCGTCGCGGCCGCGTCATTGATTTTCGGATACCTCGCCTGGCGCACCTGGAACGACAACCCCGCCGCGCTCGCCGCGCCCGCGCCTTCCTCGCCGCTTCGCGAGATCGTCGTCCGCGGCGACGGCGTGCTCAACCGCGCCTGGGTCGAGCGGACCATCGGCGTCCGCCCCGGCGTGCCGCTGATGGACCTCGATCTCGACGCCCTTCGCGACCGCCTGCTCGAGTCCGGCCAGGTGAAGGTCGCCGTCGTGGCCCGCCGTTTCCCCGACGTCCTCGCCGTCACCCTCGAGGAACGCAGCCCCGTGCTTCGCGTCCGCGCCCAGACCGACGACGGCGTCGAGCGCCACCTCTTCGTCGCCCGCGACGGCTTTGTCTTCACCGGCGAGGGTTATGACGACTCCGTCGTCCTCGGTCTTCCCTGGCTCGGCGGGGTCTCGCTCACCCGCGAAATCTCCGGCCGCGGCTTCTCGCCGATCACGGGCATGGATTCCGTCTCCGATCTGCTCGGCACCGCCCGCGCCTCCGCTCCTTCCCTGGCCAAGGACTTCCAGGTCGTCTCCCTCGCCCGCTACGCGCGCGACGGCGTGATCCTCGTCCGGACATCCGACGTGGCCGAGGTCGCCTTCGGGACGCGCGACGACTTCTACCGCCAGCTCGCGCGTCTCGACTACATCCTCGACGAGCTTCGCGCCAAGCCCGCCGCCACGCCCATTCGCTCGATCAACCTCGCCATCGGCGGCCGCCAGGTGCCGGTCGCCTTTGAGACCCCGTCGAAAGACGCCAAGCCCGCCGCCGCGCCGGCTCGTCCGATCCGTCCCGCGCCTCCCGCGCAAGCGCCCGCTCCGCTCACTTTTTTCCGCATTTAGAATTTAGAAACCTCAGGCACCGGCTCCTCGCCTCCCGTTCCCATGGCCTTCTCCAAGTCCCGCATCGTTGGCGCCGTCGAAATCGGCACCTCCAAGATCACCGTCCTCGTCGGCGAGGTCTCCGGCCCTCGTCTGCACGTCATCGGACTCGGCGAGTTCCCCTCCCGCGGCGTGGTGAAGGGCGTCGTGGTCGACGCCCCCGCGGCCGGCGAGGCCACCCACCGCGCGCTCGTCGCCGCCGAGAACAGCGCCGGCGCGCGCCTCCAGCAGATCTACCTCGCCCAGAGCGGCAGCCACATCGACGGCTTTTATCACGAGGCCACGGTCAACGTCGGCGGGCTCGAGGGCCGCGTCAGCCAGCTCGACATCGACACCGTCTACGGCCTCGCCAAGTCCAAGGCCCTCCCGCCCGGTCGCTGCATCGTCCATTTCCTGCGCCGTCCTTTCTTCCTCGACGGCACGCTGAACCCCTCGCCCGAGGACATCCGCGGGGACCGCCTCTCCGTCGGCGTCTGGCACGTGCATGGCGAACAGAACCGCATTGCCGACGGCGTGCATATCATCCGCAACTTCAACCTGCCCGTCACCGAGCTTGTCCTTTCCTCGCTCGCCGGCGGCAACATCCTCACCACCCCCGAGGAACGCCAGCACGGCGTGCTTGTGGTCGACATCGGCGCCGGCACGACCGACTACGCCTACTACCGCCATGGCCGCCCCTATGTCGCGGGCGTCGTGCCTGTCGGAGGCAACCACCTCACCAACGACCTCTCGCTCGGTCTCCGCATCACCGAGGGGCAGGCCGACAAGATGAAGACCCTCCATGGCCGCGCCACCGTCGCGGCCAAGGATCGCAACGACGTCGTCTGGCTCAACGGCGACATGGGCATCGGCGACCGCAAGTTCCCGCGCATGACCATCGAGCAGATCACGACCGCCCGCGTGCGGGAGCTGTTCGAGGTCGTTCGCAAGAAGCTCGGGAACATCTACACGCCCGCCGACACCCTCGCCGGGGTCGTGCTCACCGGCGGCACCACCGCGCTGCCCGGCATCGAGGATGCCGCCGCGCGCGTCTTCGAGGTCCCGGCCCGATTCGGCGCCCCGCGCCTCGAGGTCGCGGAAAAGCTCCGCCACCCCGCCTATAGCACCGCGCTCGGCCTCCTTCACCAGGGCCTCACCCAGCAGCTCGAAACCGCCGCCGCCAGGCCCGCCGGCTTCTTCGGCAAATTCCGCCAGGCCGTCGACAACCTCGCGCGGCTGTAACCCGGATTTTTTAACGCAGAGATGCAGAGGCGCCGAGTTATCAATCCCTCCCTTCTTCCCTCTCCCCGCGTTCTCCGCGTCTCCGCGCCTCTGCGTTAGAATTAAAACCAGCCACCTCTCCGCCATGTCCGACGCCTCCTCCGAGTTTCCGCTGCCCCTTTCCGCCGACATCCTCGCCGACCGCCGCATCGCCATCAAGGTCGTCGGTCTCGGCGGCGCCGGCGCCAACGCCGTCGATCGCCTGAAGATGGAGAACCTCGACCGTCTTCAGATGGCGGTCATCAACACCGACGCGCAGGCCCTCGCCGCCTCGCCTGTGCAGGACAAGGTCCTCATCGGCGCCGGCGTCACCCGCGGCCTCGGCGCGGGCGCCGATCCCGACCTCGGACGCCAGGCCGCCGAGGCGGATCGCGAGAAGATCGCCGCCGTCGTGAAGGACTGCGACCTCGTCTTCCTCGTCGCCGGCATGGGCGGCGGCACCGGCTCCGGCGCCGCGCCCACCGTGGCCGAGATCGCGGCCGAGCAGGGCGCCGTCGTCATCGCCTTTGTCACGCTGCCCTTCAGTTTCGAGGGAGGCCGCCGCGTGAAGCAGGCCGACGAAGGCCTGCAGGCGCTGCGCAAAGTCTGCGACGCCGTCATCCCGCTTCCCAACGACCTGCTCCTTCAGGAAGCCGCCGAGGGCGAGACCGTCCTCGACAGCTTCGCCCGCGCCGACGAATGGATCGGCCGCGGCGTGAAATCGATCTGGTCGATGATGTTCCGCACCGGCCTGATCAACCTGGACTTCGCCACGC
>CAMLNJ010000543.1 GCA_946481225.1 uncultured Verrucomicrobiota bacterium
ATACCCGCCATGTCGGTGCAGGTCCTCCGCATACCCGTCGCCGCGCCGTAAACCTGGCGTCCTTCCCCCCGCCACCATCTCCGTTCGCCCAGCCACCACCATGTCCGCCCCCTCCTCCGCGTCCCCTTTCCGCGCCGCCCTCGTCCTCGCCGCCTCCGCGCTCCCCGCGCTCGCCGCCGACGAAGCCGCACTCCCCTTCCGCGACCCCGGGCTCCCCGTCGAGCGCCGCGTGGACGACCTCGTCTCGCGCCTCACCATCCAGGAAAAGGTGCCCATGCTGATGATGGGCAACCCCGCCATTCCCCGCCTCGGCATCCCCGCCTACGACTGGTGGAACGAGGCCCTCCACGGCGTCGCGCGCAACGGCACCGCCACCGTGTTCCCGCAAGCCATCGCCCTCGCCGCCACCTGGAACACCACGCTCCACCACCAGATCGCCGACGTCATCTCCACCGAGGCCCGCGCCAAAAACAACGAGACCATCGCCCAGACCGGCGGCGACACCAAGATCTACCAAGGCCTCACCATCTGGTCGCCCAACATAAACATCTTCCGCGACCCGCGCTGGGGCCGCGGCCAGGAGACCTACGGCGAGGATCCTTTCCTCACCTCGCGCTTCGCCGTCGCCTTCGTCAAAGGCCTGCAAGGCGAGGACCCGCGCTATCTCAAGACAGTCGCCACCGTGAAGCACTTCGCCGTGCACAGCGGTCCCGAACCCGAGCGCCACCACTTCAACGCGGTGGCGTCCGAACGCGATCTCTGGGAAACCTACCTGCCCGCCTTCGAGGCCGGCATCGTCGAAGGCGGCGCGCAATCGCTCATGAGCGTTTACAACGCCATCAACGGCGTCCCCGGTCCGGCCAATAGCGAACTCCTGCAAAAAATCCTGCGCGAACGATGGGGCTTCAAGGGCGCCGTCGTCGGCGACGTCGACAACGTCTCCGACATGTGGCGCGAAGGCGGCCACCGATTCTCCCCCGACGGCGCCTCCGCCAGCGCCACCGCCCTCCGCGCCGGCAACGACCTCTGCAGCGGAGGCACCTACTGGCACCTCTTCGACTCCCTCGGCCGGGGTCTCGTCACCGAGGCCGACCTCGACGTCGCCCTCCGCCGCCTCCTCTCCCTGCGCTTCCGCCTCGGCCAGTTCGACCCGCCCGAACGCGTGCCCTATCGCGCCATCCCGCCCTCCGCCAACAACGCGCCCGCCCACGACCAGCTCGCCCTCGAAGCCGCCCGCCAGAGTCTCGTCCTCCTCAAAAACGACGGCACTCTCCCCTGGAATCCCGCCAAGCTGAAGACCATCGCCGTCATCGGCCCCACCGCCGCCGAGACCTCCGCCCTCCTCGGCAACTACAGCGGCACGCCCCTCCGCCACGTCACCCTCGCCGACGGCATCCGCGCCAAACTCGAACCGCGCGGCGTGAAAGTCCTCGTCGAACGCGGCGCGCCTCTCGTCAGTCCCCTGCACCCAGGCGGCAACGCAATTTCCCACGGCGCGCTGTTCACGGACGCCAGTCGCTCCACCCCCGGCCTGCGCGGCGAGATTTTCGCCCACGACCGGCAGGACGCCGCCGATCCCAAGGTCGAGGGCCGTCCCACCTCGTCCCGCACCGATTACCAAGTGAACCTCTATTGGAACGAGGCGCAGCCCTCCAAAGACATCCCCATCAAGGACGCCGGCGCCCGCTGGACCGGCGTGCTCGTTCCACCGGTCTCGGGCGAATACCGCCTCGGCCTCATCGCCGAGGGCGCGGTGCGACTCCGCCTCGACGACCGGCTCGTCATCGACTCGTGGAAGCCCGAGCGCGAGCGCCCGCTCGAGACCACGCTCCAACTCGAGGCCGGACGCGCCTACGCCGTGCGCCTCGACTACGTGCAACTCACCCCCACCGGCCGCATTCAACTCGGCTGGATCGCCCCCGGCCGGAACGACGAGCTCGAGCGCGCGCTCGCCGCCGCCCGCGCGGCCGACCACATCGTGCTCACGCTCGGCATCACCCCCAACCTCGAAGGCGAGGAGATGAGCGTCAACGCCGAGGGCTTCCGCGGCGGCGACCGCCTCGACCTCGCCCTGCCCGCCCCGCAACGCGAGCTGTTGGCCAAGATCGCCGAACTCGGCAAACCCGTCGCCGTCGTGCTCACCGCCGGCAGCGCCATCAGCCTCGACGACTCCAAGGCCGGCGCCGTCCTGCTCGCCTGGTATTACGGACAGCGCGGCGCCGACGCCGTCGCCGAGGCCCTGCTCGGCGAAACCAATCCCGCCGGCCGCCTGCCCGTCACCTTCTACCGCGACACCAAGGACCTCCCCGCCTTCGAGGACTACGGCATGGCGAACCGCACCTACCGTTACTACACCGGCAAGCCGCTCTACGCCTTCGGCCACGGCCTCAGCTACACCAGCTTCGACTACAAAAAAATCGCCCTCTCTGATCGCACCGTCCGCGCGGGCGACACCGTGCAGGTCTCGGTCACGGTCGAAAACACCGGTCCCCGCGACGGCGACGAGGTCGTGCAAGTCTACGCCACGGCCAAGAAGGCGCCCGTCCCCATGCCGCTGCGCCAGCTCGTGGGTTTTGCCCGCGTCCCGCTCAAGGCCGGCGAGACGAAAACCGTGACCATCGACGTCCCCGTCGAGCGCCTGCGCCGCTGGGACGAGACCGCCGACCACTACGTCGTCGACCCGGGCTCCTGGACCCTCGCCGCCGGCCCCGCCTCCGACCGCACGCCCCTCGAAAAATCCCTCACGGTGCGCCGCTGAGCGCGCCCGCCACCGGTCGGACGCGCTCCCTCTTGGCGCGCCTCCGCCGGGCACCCAATGAGGCGCTTGGCCGAATTAACAAACAACGCCACGGCCCCTTCCGGCCAGCCCCGGTGGCGGGGTCTTTATAACGCACTCGCTGCAGGACCGCGTTGGAGTAGCCGGCGCACTCGTAGGCCACGACACCGCGATTGATCGGATCGTCCCGGTCAAAACCGACCGGGCCATAAACCATCGGCTTCATATTTTCCTTCTCGCGGGTGATGACCA
>CAMLNJ010000544.1 GCA_946481225.1 uncultured Verrucomicrobiota bacterium
GGGCGGATATTGCTCGCTGCCCGTGCCGCGCTCGTTGACCACCGCCCGACTCGTGGAGGCGGAGGGATTGGCTTCGTCCGCGGCGGGGCTGGTTCTCGCGACCGGATGGTCGGATTCCAAGGTGCCGCCGTCTCGAGGTCTGGGCGCGCGGCGGGCGGCCAACATCGGAAGAAGGAGCGCGACCACGATGATCAGCACGACGAGGGCGAGAAGGTAACCGAGCACGCGACATTATAGACCGCGGGCGGTGGTTCGGGGAACGCGGGCTTTTTCCCATCCGGCCGGCGGAGTCGCCTCGGATGGGATGTCGCGATGAGCCGTGGGAGAATGCGCACATGGGCTTCGATGAAAATCCTCCCAGTCCCGACAAGCTGGTCGACACGAGCAAACCGGACACGAAGGTGAACTTCGCGGTGGCCGCGGGCGTCGTTGTTTTTCTTCTCATCGGACTGGGCTTCCTCGTCTATTTTGCGGTCACGAACGCGCCGTGAGCCCGCAGGACGGGCGGAGCGTTGGCGGGCGGCGGAGCGGAGGGCGCTCCGTGTCGATCGCGTTTGAAACATAAAGCCGCGGGCATGTGGCTCGCTTCCCTAGTTGCACCGGTCGGGTTCTGTCTTCCGTTTCCCCGGCTTCGTCGTCTGCTCGCGAGTGTAATGCGCGAAAACGAGTGAGCCATTCCCAATGCCAACGTCCGGGAATGGTTCGTTCCGCGACTTCCTCGATCAGCTTGCGGCGCCGGCCTCCTTGAGGGCGGCGCGGGGTTGGAGCAGTTCGCTTTCCTCGAAGCCGTCGGCGCCAAGAATGGCGACGCGTTTGCCGGGGAGTCTGGCTGAATCGGGGGAGATCATGGGGATGGAAGGCGGGGCGGGAGAACAGAGGCGCGGGCGACCATCGCCGCGCGATCTTGGGATTTAGCCGTAACAACTCGGTCGATACGGTCGGATCGGGGTGTTCTGCCGGCGGCTCGCCATTTCATCTCGTTGCTCCTTCGTCGACTGAGCCGATACGGCCAGGCGAGGGGGCCGTCGCGTTCGACAAGCGGCGCCGGACAAAACAGGGCGTTTTCCGTGGGCGGGGCGCGGAAACCGCTCCATTTTTCGGCGCCCCCGCGGTCGCTACATTAGGGCAAGCTTCTTGCACGTAACGTTTGACGAAATGATGTATGATGAAATCTCGACGCACCCTCCTCACCGGTTCCTGTCCGCACCTCTTCCGTCTTACGGCGCTTGGCTTCCTCGGGGTCTTGCTGGCGATCTTGGCGCCGGCCTCGGCGTCGGCACAGGTTAAGATCTTCGCCAACGGCGACAGCATCACCTTCGGCGCCGGAACGTCCGACGGAACGGTCAAATCCTACGCGCCGCTTCTCGCGGGACTGCTCGGCTCGGAATACACCGTGCAACGCGACGGCGTCAGCGGCGCCACGTTGCTGAAAAAAGGCGAGCCGTCGTATTTCGAAACGCAGGGTGTCACGAACACGATGCGGGCGAATCCGGACATCATCACGGTTCTTCTCGGGACCAACGATTCGAAGCCGGGGAACTGGTCCTACCGCGACGAGTTCGTGGCGGACTACGTCTCGTTGATCGACACCTACCGGGCGCTGCCCTCCCAGCCGGACGTCTATCCCTGCCTGCCGCCGCCGGCGGGAGAGCTCCCGGGGGACATCCGCGGCTCGGTGATCGCGAACGAAGTGATCCCGCGGATACTGGAGGCGGCGCGGCAGCGGAACCTGCCGGTCATCGACCTGCACACGCCGTTTCTCGACACGCTGCAATCGCTTATCCCCGACGGCATCCACCCGAACGACGAGGGGCATCGGATCATCGCCGCGCGCATGCGTGACGCGATCATCTCGGGCAAGGCGTTGTTCCCGTTGCCCGGCGGCTGGACCCGGAGCGATGTCGGCGCGACGGGGCATCTCGGCGCGGACGCGGTCGACGAGCAAAACACCTTCTATGTCTGGGGCGGTGGGGCCGCGATCGGCGGGACGAGCGACGCGTTCCGCTTCGTGCATCAATCGATCTCCGGCGACTTCGAGCTCGTGGCCCGGGTGGCGGTGCAGCGCAACGTAGACCCCTTGTCGGACACGAAGAGCGATTCGGTGGCGGGGGTGATGGCGCGGGAGGGGACGGGCGCCGGCGCCCGCCATGTTTCCGTGCTCGCGACGCCGGGAAACGGCGTGTCCCTGCGCTGGCGTGACGCGGCGGGGGGGCAGGGCGGCATCGCCATGGTGTCGACGAGCAAGCAGCCGGTGTGGGTGAAGCTGAAGCGCGTGGGCAACGTCTACACGGGTTACTATTCGGGCACCGGCGCGGAGTGGCGGCAGCTCGGCACGTCGCGCACGCTCGGCTTCGGCGACACGCAGGCGGGTCTGGTGGCGAGCAGCGGCTTGTCCGACGAGCTGACGCAGGCGCGTTTCGAGCAGGTTCAGATCGCCCGCAACTCGGGCGATCCGGTGGGCGGCGGGGATTCCCGGCAGCGCGCGGCGCGCCGCGCCTGGGCCTTCGATGGATCGGGCACCTTCCGATCCGATTTGCGCGACGAGGTGAAATAAACCCGGAATCCGCGATTATCGCAGGTCGTCTCGCCCAAGCTGTTGGCCCCCAGCTCGCGACGTCACCATGCACTTTCCAAATGCATGTCGGGATTCCGCCGCGCCCTCTCGACTCAACAGCTTGCGCGATACTCCGCCGGGATAATCGCGGAATCCGGGATAAAAAAAGGACGGCCGGCGGAGACCGGCCGTCCTTTCAGGACGAAAGACGGGCGCCTCGCGTCAGCGGAAAGCGGCCCAGACGCGCTGCACGTCGTCGTTGTCCTCGAGGGCGTGAAGGAACTCGCCGACCTCGGCGCGATGCTCCTCCGAGAGTTCGGGGAACTGCTTTGCGAGGTAACCCATCTCGGAGGTGATGACGGTCCAGCCGTGCGCCTTGAGCCAGGTGGCGACGGCGTGGATGGAGGTGAGATCGCAAAGGAAGCGCGCGCCGGTGGCGCCTTCGGCGGGGATGTCGTCGTTCTCGGCGTGGGT
>CAMLNJ010000545.1 GCA_946481225.1 uncultured Verrucomicrobiota bacterium
GCCGCCGTCGTCTCCGGCGCGACCGCGCAGGCCAACGCGACCTTCGGCGAGGTCTTCCCGGCGCCGGGCTACTGAGCAAACACGCGTTGGTTTTCGCATCTCCCGGCCGTCGACGTCTTCGTGGCGTCGGCGGCTTTCCCCTTGTCCGAAGATGACATTACAGGGCACGCCGGCCGCTTCCGTGAGAGCCCGTTACGGACCCCTTCTCCTTGGCCTCGTGTTCGCTGCGTTCCTCTCGCGGCGTCCCGTCACGCCGCGGGCGGCCGGCGTTGACAGGAGCATCGCGGCGCCTGCGGAGAACGATGGCGGCGCGCGCCCGGAGGGGGCGCGGCCGCGGGGCTCCGGCGCGCGGTTCGACTTCGCCCCGAGCGATCCTGCCTCGTCGCGCGAGGGGCCGGAGCCCCCGTCGGCGGCGGACGAAGAGGAACTGCTCCGCCTGCTCGACGAGGCGCGTGGCGAGCCTGAGCCGGTTCGCCGTCGGGAGCGGCTCGCCGGCATCTGTCTTCGTTGGGCCGGCTTCGACCCGCCCGGGGCGATCAAACTCGCGCTCGACCTCGGGCTCGATCCCCTGGCCGGCTCGCTCTTGCCGAACCTGGCGCAGCAATGGGCGGCGAGCGACTTGGACTCCGCGCAGGCCTGGGCGCGCCGCCTGCCGGTCGGCGAGCTCCGCGACGACGTGTATTCGAGAATTGTATACGAACGTGCGCGTCGCGAGCCGGCGCGCGCCGCGGGATTGCTGGCCGAGATGCGTCCCGACGGTCCGGCGCGCGCGGAGGCCGCGTTGACGGTCCTCCACTTCTGGGCGGAGCGCGATCCCGCCGCCGTGAGCGCGTGGGTCGCGGGCTGGCCTGCCGGTATGTTGCGTGACAACGCGATACGGGAGCTGCGCGGGGCACGCCTCGCGGTCGAGTGAATCTTCGGCTCCGGCGTCCGGTCGGCTGGGGAGGCGTTTGCCGCATCTACTTGTCTTTTGATCTATCTGCTCGCGCAGGGGCGGGTTTCTTGACCGCGGCGCGGGGAAGGCGCTGTGTGCTCCCCGGCTTCTTTTCCCCCCCCTTCGTTTACCGGATCCCTCACAATATCGATTCCCGTCAATCACCGGCTTCGGCCGCACCGCGTCCAAGTCGGGTGAACGCCGCCGTCCTACAGATTCTTCAGCCCCCCAAAGAACACATGAAATCCCACGCATCCCGTCTCAAGACCCGCAAGGCCTTGTCCCGTAAAGCCGCTCTTGGCATCGCCTCCCTCGCTGCCGTCTCCGCCCTGCACGCGCAGTCGACCTGGACCGGGGCATCCAGCCAAGATTGGAACGACGCCGCCAATTGGAGCAGCGCCCCGTCCAACCCGACCGGCAACTTCATCGTTAACACCGCGACGGGAAATTATCCCACGCTCACGACGAATTCCGCATTCGCCCCCGTCGACATCTTCATCGGCAATGGCTCGGGCAATTCCGGCCGTCTCGACCATAGCGCCGGCCTGCTCTCCTCGGGCGCGGGCAACTGGTCCTTCGTCGGCAACGGTTCCGGCGCCACGGGCACCTACAACATGAGCGGGTCCTCCAGCTTTACCTCGGGCCGACTGCTCGTCGCCCAAGGCGGCAGCACCGGCACCGTGAACATCAACACCTCCGGCACCCTGACCGCGAACGCCGCCGGCGGCGATTGGTGGAACAGCAGCGGCATCGTCGTCGGCGTCGATAACGGCAGCACGGCTACGATGAACCTGCAGGCCGGCACGATCACCACCACGGGTAGCAACGCGAACCTCTGGGTCGGCGGCCTCGGCGGTAACGGCACGCTAAATCAAACCGGCGGCGTGATCAACGCGGCCGGCACCCTCAGCCTCGCGCGGTATTGGGGCACCGGCTCGATGACCGTGACGAATGGCACCGTGAACGCCGGCTCCGTGAACCTCTCGCACGCGGGCGCCGCGGTCGACCTCGTGACCGGCACGCTGACGGTCAACAGCGGCGGCACCGTGAACTCCGATGGCGACGTCACCGTCGGCTTCGCCGGCAATTCCTCCTCCCAAGGCACGCTCAACGTCAACACCGGCGGCGTCGTCAATGTTGGCACCACCACCGAGCGCTGGATGGTCGTGAACCAGTGGGACACGGCGAAGGGCGTCGTCAACGTCGACGGCGGCACCATCAACCTCAACGCTAACACCGACCTGCGTTTCAGCAGCGGAAACGGCACCGGCGCGAGCCAGGTGAACCTCAACAGCGGTGCGATCACTTCGTGGAGCGGAAACCAGACCGGCACCACCACCACCGGTGTGCTCGATCTCAACGCGGCCGGCGGCGCTTCCGCCAATAATACCCTCAACCTGAACGGTGGCACGCTCACGATCAACCAGGTGCTCACCTCGAGCGACGCCGGCACCGCCGCGTTCAACCTGAATGGCGGCACATTGAAGGCGGCGGGTGACACCACTGCCTTCGTCGCGCTCGGCGGCGCCGGTCAGACGGTCAATGTCCTCGCCGGCGGCGCGGTCATCGACACCAACGGGTTCAACGTGACGATCTCGCAAGCCCTGCTCGACGGCACCGGTGGCGGCGGACTTACCAAGAACGGCACGGGCACCCTCACTCTGACGGGCGCCAACACGTTCACGGGAAGCATCGTCGTCGACGCCGGCACGCTGAGCATCAACAGCGCCTTCATCAACGACAGCGCCGACGTGAGCCTCTTCACCGGTTCGGTCTTCGATCTCAGCTTCGTCGGTTCCGACAGCATCGGCTACCTCTACATCAACGGCGCCTCGCAGGCGATCGGCACCTACGGTGGCATCGGCAGCGGCGCCACCTTCGAGTCGGCCTATTTCGCGGGAACTGGCTGGCTGAACGTCACCGCTTCGGCCATTCCCGAGCCGTCCGCCTTCGCGGCTTTCGCCGGCCTCGCCGGTCTCGGCCTCGTCGGCTCACGCCGCCGTCGCCGCTGAGTTTTCGGCGCCGCGTCTGATTTGTTTTACCGGGCCGTGGGGCGCCCTGTTGGTGGGCCCGGGGTTTTTTTTTTTTCTGCG
>CAMLNJ010000546.1 GCA_946481225.1 uncultured Verrucomicrobiota bacterium
CGGCGAGGCGGCCGAGCATCGCGATGACGCGGGAGGATTTTTTGGAGGCGGACGGAGCGGAAGCGGAGGCGGCGGGCTGACTCATTTTAAAGCGGGAAAAAGGAGAGGGGACGGAAAGGGGGAACCGCTAAAACTCGCTGAAGAGCGCTAAACCGAGCCGGTCTGATTTAGCGGCCTTTAGCGTTAGTCGGCGATTTGATTTCAGGCGCGTTGGTCCTGGCCGGTGGCGGCGAGCATGAGGGAGTGTTCGGTCCAATCGGCGACGGGCTTGGCCTCGCCGAGGACGCCGCGGGTCATGACGGCGATGCGGTCGCAGATGCCGAGGAGCTCGGGCAAGTAGCTAGAGACCACGAGGACGGCCTTGGGCGGTTTGCCGGCGGCGGGGTCGCCGAGGGCGAGTTTGTCGATCCAGGCGTAGATCTGGGCCTTGGAGCCGACGTCGATGCCGCGGGTGGGCTCGTCGAGGAGCAACACGTCGCAGTCGTGGTGGAGGAGGCGGGCGATGGCGACCTTTTGCTGGTTGCCGCCGGAGAGCGCCTCGACGGGCTGCTCGCCGCCCTGGCACTTGATGGGGAAGGCCTTGATCCACGGCGCGGCGGCGGCGTTTTGACGCGAGGGGCGCACGAAGCGCCAGGGGCCGAGTCCGTCGAGGTTGGAGAGCGTGAGGTTCTCCGCGATGGAGAGGTTTTGGGCGAGGCCCTCGGTCTTGCGGTCCTCGCTGACGAGACCGATGCCCTGGCCCCAGCGCGTGCCGGGGCCGGCGGAGGGGGCGAGATTTCCGCGGATGCGGATTTCGCCGGAGGCGACGGGGTCCAGGCCGAAGAGGGCGCGGAGGGTCTCGGTGCGGCCGGAGCCGATGAGGCCGGCGATGCCCACGACCTCGCCGCGGCGGAGGGTGAAGGAGGCGGCCTTGGGCATCTTGGCGCCGGCGAGGGCGCGGAGTTCGAGAATGGGCTCGCTCGCCGTGCGGTGGGTGCGGGGGTAGAGGTCCTCGACGTCCCGGCCGACCATCATGGCGATGATCTTGTTGACCGGGACCTGGCCGACGACGCCGTGGCCGACGGTCTCGCCGTCGCGGAGCACGGTGAAGCGGTCGCAGAGCGCCTCGATTTCCTCGAGGGCGTGGCTGATGTAGACGACCGCGACGCCTTTGGCCTTGAGCCGGCGCACGAGGGCGAAGAGGGCCTGGACGTCTTTCTGCGTGAGGGAACTGGTGGGCTCGTCGAGGACGAGGACCTTGCAGCCGACGGCGACGGCGCGGGCGATCTCGATGAGCTGGCGCTCGGCGATGGAAAGGTCCTCGACGACGGCGGCGGGGTCGAGCGTGGCGAGGCCGACCTCGTCGAGCGCGCGACGGGCGATGGCGCGCGTCTCGGCCCAGTTCATGAAGGGGCCGCGGGTGGGCTCGATGCCGAGGAGGATGTTCTCCATCGCGCTGAGGTGGGGCGCGAGGGCGAGCTCCTGATAGATCATGCACACGCCAAGGGCGCGGGCGTGGAGGGGGCCGGCGGGCAGGTAGGGCGCGTCCTCGAAGCGCATTTCGCCGGAGTCGGCGGAGTGCGCGCCGGAGAGCACCTTCATGAGGGTGCTCTTGCCGGCGCCGTTTTCGCCGATGAGGGCGAGGACCTCGCCGCGCGCGAGCGTGAGATCCACGCCCTTGAGGGCTTGGGTGGCGCCGAAGGATTTTTTCACGCCGCGCACGGTGAGGAGCGAGGCGGGAGAGGAGGGCGGAACGGAGACTGGCGAGGGGGAGGAGGCGGCCACGTGGACGGGAACGGGGATGGGACTGGTGAGACCTGAGGGGGCGGATGAGGCCGATGGCGTGCGCGGCGGACCGCCTGCGTCACTTCGCGAGGTCGGCCTTGGTCTTCACGGTCACGCCGGTGTCGACGTAAGCCTCGACGGGTTTGCCGTTGAGGTGGTCGACGAGGGATTTGACGCCGAGGTAGCCCATTTTTTCGGGGTCCTGGACGACCAGCGCGTCGATGACGCCGCTTTGCAGACCTTGAACGAGGAGAGTGGAGTCGTCGAAGCCCACGAACTTGGCGCTGACTTCGATGCCCTTTTTGCGAAGGGACTTGAGGGCGTTGTAGGCGCCTTCGGCGGTGACCTGGTTGGAGGCGTAGACGCCGGCGAGCTCGAGTTTGCCGTTTTTGACGTAGTTGTTGAGGAGAGTTTCGGCGACGCGTTGGGCGCCGGCCATGGAGCCGTCGGTGAACTGCTGGGCGGCGAGCTTGAGGGCGGGGGTCTTGGCGATCTCGGTGGTGAAGCCTTCCTCGCGGAGACGGGTGCTGGCGGAACCCTCGGTGAAACGGATCATGAGCACCTGTCCGCCGTGGGCGGGGGTGGGGCCGACGAGGTCGACGAGGGTTTTTCCGGCGGTGGCGCCGGCGGCCTTGTTGTCGGTGGCGACGAAGTTGGTGTAGTCGGCGCCGGCTTTTCCGGCGAGGGGGGAGTCGAAGATGGCGACGGGAATGCCGCGTTTGGTGGCGTTGCGGACGTGGGGGGCGAGGGCCTTGTCGTCGCAGGGAGCGAGCATGATGCCTTGCAGGCCCGAGGCGGCGAGATTGTTGAAGATGCCGATCTGGTCCGCGACCTTGGAGTCGTCGAGCGGGCCTTGCCACTCGAGTTCGACGCCGAACTCGGCCGCGGCGCGGCGGGCGCCGGCCTCGGCGGCCTTCCAATAGGAGTGCGTGGTGGCCTTGGGGATGGCGGCGATGGTGATCTTCTTTGCGGCCTCGGCGGCTTGGGCGGCGGAGGGAAGGAGCAGGCCGAGCGCGGCGAAGGCGGCGATCAAGCGGGCGGGGCGGAGGAGGGAACGGGTCGTGATGTTCATGGGGCTAAATCGGGTATGCCGGCGGCGGGCAGTCGGACAAGGGCCGACATGCCGCAGGGCGGGGGGATGCTAGGGAAGGGGAGGAGGTGAACGAAAGAAAGGGGTGGTCGTGGGCGAAAAGCGAGCGGACGGTCGGGGCGGGCCCGGTCACAGCCCCATCGGCGCGCGGGATCAGGGCAAACGGTAGAGGC
>CAMLNJ010000547.1 GCA_946481225.1 uncultured Verrucomicrobiota bacterium
GAAAAATTGGAGCGCTCCCTTCGACGGCATTCCCGTGCCGAAAGGCGCCACCATCGCCTACGACATCGTCTACACCGTCGAAGGCCGCACCCACACCGACGACAACCAAGGCCGCTGGTATATCGCCGACTAAACCTAGATCCGGCCGGGGGCGCGCCGCCTCCACGTCCGTCCAGCACCTGATCCGCCCGCGAGCCGTCCGCTCGCGGGCTTTCGCTTCGCTCCCCTTCCAGCCAACTCACCCTCCCAACCATGTCCGTCTCCGTCGCCAGCTTCCAACTCCAGACCTCGTCCGGCGCCTACAGCTTCTTCATCTCGTCCTGCAATCCGCAGCAGCCCGTCAGCTTCCAAATCGGCAACGAGCCCTACGACTCAAAGCGCCTCGGCGAAGGGGGCGATCTCGGCGGACGCTTCCCGTCCCTCGTCACGATCAACGTGTTTCCCGCGGTGCCCGTGCCCACGACCTACAATCAAAACCCCATCAAGCTCGTCGTCTCCGCCGTCACCTCCGACCAAGGCGAGTTCACTGGCAACAGCGCCGTGTTCTACGGCTACTTCACCCAACCCGACGCCCGCGGCCTCGGCTTCTACCTCAACCAAGGGCAAAGCCAGCGGAACTTCCAATACGGCGCCTCCGGCATCCCGTCCGACATCATCGCCAGCTTCACACCGATCATCAGCGTCGGCTGACGTAAGCGATCCGCCGGTCCCGTCCCTTCCATCGGCGTCTTCTCCCAGGGCCTTCAGCCTTCACTCGGCCCGCCTCCTGCCGCGTTCTCCGCCCATGCCAACCGACACCGCCCTCGTCGCCCCCAGCACCGCCGTCCCCGCGTCGCCAGCTCCCTCCACCGTCACGGCCCCGCCGGCGTCCCTCCGGTCCAAGCGCCTCCCCGCCCTCCTCCTCGTCGGCGTATCCGTCCTGCTCGGCCTCCTCGGCTACCGGCACCTCGCACCCGCGCCCATCGCCCTCAAATCTTTCGAACCCCAAGTCGCCGTCGGCGTCGTCGTCAGCCTTCTCGGTTGGCTCTTCGCCATCGCGCTCTTCGTCGAACGATCCGTCGAGGTGATTGTATCCGTCCTCCGCGACGCCGACGCCGACCAGATCCAAAGCGCCGCCGACACCGCTCCCGCCGGCACCCCGCAAGCGGCCGACGCGCAAACCCGCCTCCTCCGCTACCGCGCCGCCACCAAGGAACTCGCGCTCTGCCTCGGCTTCGGCCTCGGCATCCTCGTCAGCCTCGCCGGCGTCCGCGCCCTCTCCAGCCTCGTCGTCTCCCCGGGCGACCACTGGCTCTACACCGCCGTCGATATCCTCGTGACCGGCTCCGTCATCGCCGGTGGCAGCGAAGGCATCCACCAAATGGCCAACGTGATCACCAATTTCCTCCAAGCCCTCGCCGCCAAGGCCAAGGGCAACGCCCCGACTACCTGAAGCCGCCTCCGTCCGCCATTCGTTCCCCCTTCCACCGCATGCGCCCCGCGACCGCCCTCGCCGTTCTCGCTCTCGCGACGCTCCTCGTCGCCGCACTCCGCCCCATCGCGGCCGCCTCGTCGCCGCCCCCGGGAACGCCCAGCCCCGGCTCGGCCGCCGCCACCGTCGGCCAAGTCACCGAGTTCCCTCTCGCGTGGCCCACCGGCGAAGCCTCCACCCACGAGCTCACCTATAACCGCGCCGCTCCCGCCGGCTCGGCGGTTTTCTGGGTGACGGGGCAAACGCACAACGCCCTCGCGCGCGTCACCCTCGACGGCACGCCGACCTTCTTCCAGCTCCCCGGCGGACCTCCCGAAGGCAACGGCCCGGACGGCATCGTCTTCGACGCCGCCGGCAATCTCTGGGTCACCCTCGAATTCGTCGGCCAGATCGCGCAGATCGACCAAACCACCGGCGCCATCCTCCGCACGATCGACGTCTCCCTCCACGCCGCCGGCGCCGCCGAGCCGATCAACACCCACCCCCACGGCCTCGGCCTCGCGCCCGACGGGCGGACGCTCTGGTTCACCGGCAAGGCCACCGGCACCGTCGGTCGCATCCAGTTCGCCTCCGACGGCTCCGCCACCGTCGCCCATTTCGCCCTCCCCACCGTCGGCTCCGTGCCCATCTACATCGTCGCCGGCCCCGACAAGGCCATGTGGTGCACCGAACTCGTCGGCAACCAGATCGCCCGCATCACCCAGGACGGCATCGTCACCGAGTATCCGATTCCCACCTACAACAGCCGCCCCATCGCCATCACGCCCGGGCCCGACGGCGCCTCGATGTGGTTCAGCGAGGAAGCCGGCAACAAGGTCGGCCGCATCGCGCTCGACCCCTCCACCTGGGAAGTCGTGTCCCTCGCCGAGTTCGCCGTGCCCATGCTGCACCCGAACACGATCCTCGCCGCCCTCGCCTTCGACTCCGCCGGCAACCTCTGGACCCAGGCCTACGTCAACCCCAACAACCCCTACCCCGCCGGCGCCGACGCCATCGTGATGCTCGGCTCCGCCATCCAATCCGCCCCCGCCTCCGGCGCCACCTCGCTCACCCAAACCGGCGATATCTCCAACGTCCCCGTCTCGTTCCACGAAGTCCCCACGCTCGATACCGTCATGCACCGCATCACGCAGGGCCCCGACGGCGCGATCTGGTTCACCGAGCTCCACGCCGACAAACTCGGCCGCCTCGAGCTGATTCCCGCCTCCGAAGCCGTCAAACGCCCGCGCCCATTGCTGAGAAAAGCGATCGATCCGCAGGCCCCGCGCAAGATCCGCCCCAAGCCCGAAGTATGCGGGTGAGCGGTCCGGCCAACTGCGCTTCGGCGTTGATCGCCGACCACGATGCGCGCCCACCGCGCGTCCCTCAAGCCGCCTGCACATAAAAGCTTGCGTTAGACTACGCATTCCTACGCCCTAGCGTGATCCCCGCCCCACCCCGGCCCCGCCCCGCCACGGTTAGCCCCCGTCCCCGCCATCCCCCCCCCACCACCGTTTTCATGTTGCGCGCCCCCCGCACCCGCCCCGCCGCCACGAT
>CAMLNJ010000548.1 GCA_946481225.1 uncultured Verrucomicrobiota bacterium
GTTTGGGTTTCGGACCTTGGAGAGTCTTTGGGCCGACCTGCTGATTGCAGAGCAGGCGCTAAGATTGGGCCACGATCCCAGTGTAATCTCCGGCGAAAGATTCAACGATGCATCCTCCTGAATGGACACATGCCGCGAGCTACCGCGCCCAACTCGCAAAGCTGCGTGAGCATGTCGCGACTATTTGTGCGGATGAGTTTGTGGGTATACCCGGTTTCGCGCCTGCGGTATGGCTAAGCATCGGCGTGAGAACGATGCTGGCCCGCTCCGCCGAGCCCGCGCTTCCGGGTCGAGGCTGGGCCCTGCGACTCGGAGCGCTTCGTTACGTTTTGAAAAAGGTCTGGCAGGGTCGCCATCTCGGTGCTTTCGGGGGAAAACTCGCACCATCGCACATCGTCGTGGAGTGCCTCTGGATCGAACTGGTCATCGACGCCGGCGAGCTGGCGGGCATGCAGGTCGTCGCCGTTCTTACCGAGTCGGAACTACTCCTCGCCGAGCTGAATGAGTTCGATCTCGGGCCAGATTACTGGGCGGATCGGGCGATAGCGTGGGCGCTGCTAACCGCCTAAATTGCCCACCCCTTGCGCTGCGGTGAGCGCACCAACTCTGGCAGACCGTCTAATGAGTAGATTGGAACCCAAGGTCGGTGCTGCAGATTGCCGGCTGCCGGGGTTTTTCGTCGCCTGGTCTCGGGACGATGGACCGCAGCGGCTACGCCGCCGGCACTCTAGCACCTCGCCGCGGAATGACGGCTCCGCTGCCTCCCCGCCGTGTCCGGCCCATGCGCACGATGGCCGACATGGGCATGGACCACGGTTCGGGCGGGGCCTCGATGGCGGGAATGCCCGGCATGGCCGCTGAAACCCATTCCGGGCACGGGAGCGCGCCGACACCACCGCCCGCAGGCAAGGGACATGATATGGCAGCGATGGGCGACATGCCCGCTGCTCAGACTGCGAGCGACGAGCACGCCGGCATGGCGATGCCTGCCGCCTCCGCGCCTGCTGAGGTCGCCGCGCCCGTTCCCCACGGGCCTGACAACCACGGTTCAAGCAACTCGATGGTTGCGATGGCCCCGCGAAATCGCCTGCACGAGCGCGGCACCGGACTGGAAGACGCGCCGCATCGCGTCCTGGTTTACACCGATCTGCGCGGCTTGCGCCCGCGTGCCGAGGTGCGCCCGCCCGACCGCGAGATCGAACTCCATATCACCGACAACATGGAGCGCTACATCTGGGGCTTCGACGGCAAGACCTTCTCCGAAGCGCCCGCGCCCATTGCCTTCAAGCTGGGCGAACGCGTGCGCCTCACCTTCGTCAACGACACGATGATGGATCACCCCATGCATCTGCACGGCATGTGGAGCGAACCTGAGAACGGGGCCGGCGCGTATCGCCCCAAAAAACATACCATTAACGTAAAACCCGCCGAGCGGCTGTCCCTCGACATCGAGGCCGACGCGCCGGGCTATTGGGCCATGCACTGCCATATTCTCTACCACATGGAAGCCGGCATGTTTCGCGTGGTTTTGGTCTCCTGAACCCTAGATTCGTCTCCCATGCGCCCCGTGTTTCCTTTTGTCGGCCTCGCTTCCCTGCTCTTCGTTGCCTCACCCGTGTGGGCGCAGCACGCCGGACACGGTTCCTCGTCCCCCGTAGCCGCCTCCGCTCCCAACCCTGACACCGATGCACCGGCCACCACCCCGACCTCGGGCGAGCCGCCGCACGTCATCTATGGCTGGCCTCCGCCGGTCGAAGATCAAATGCGCTTCAACTATGTGCTGATCGACCTGCTTGAATTTTCCTCCGGCGACAGTCCCGACGCGCTCACCTTGGACGCCGAAGGCTGGTATGGCGGCGACAAACAAAAATTTTGGTGGAAAGCCGAAGGCGACGAGCGGCTCGAAGGTCCCAGCGAAGGCGAAATTGGCGTGCAAGCTCTCTACAGCCGGATGATCGCGCCCTTTTGGAACGCGCAAGGGGGCGTGCGTTACGACCGCACTTAGGGGCCGGGCTCGGATCGTGACCGCGCCTTTCTCGTTCTCGGCCTAGAGGGACTCGCGCCGTATTGGTTCGAGTTGGAACCGTCCTTGTATGTGAGCGAGGACGGCGATGTGTCTGCCGAACTTACCGCCACCTACGATGTGCTCCTCACGCAACGCCTCGTCCTCCAGCCCCGTCTCGACCTTGGCTTGGCGGCACAGGACGTGCCTGAATTCGGGGTGGGCGCAGGCTTGAACAATGTCGAGCTGGGCCTGCGCTTGCCCTACGAAATTCGACGCGAGTTCGCCCCCTACATCGGCGTGTCATGGGTGCGGCAACTCGGCGAAACCGCCGATCTCGTGCGGACCGCCGGCGAGGACGTATCCGACCTCCGCTTTGTTGCGGGCATCCGGGCGTGGTGGTGATGAGGCCTGTGCGGCCAAACGTGATTCACGATCTGCGTGAGGGTTTTCGGAAGCGAACGGGGTAAGGGATGATGTCGGGGCGATGATGCCTCGGCGAAATTCGAAAACCACAAATCCTAATCCACCATGAAAACCCTCCGTATCGCCCTTCTCTCCCTTGTCGTGGCCGCCTCCGGTGCCGCTACTTTTGCCGGCCCTGGCCCGCAGTATTGGGCCGTTCGCCGCGCCGAACAGGCGACCAAGAAAACCGATAACGCTCCGGTCTCCGTCTCCAAGGAGCAATCTGGGGCGTCGTGCGACACCATGGTCGTCAAGCAGGGCAAGCGCACCGGCACGGTGAAGTGCGACAGCACCGTCGCCGACACCGCCAAGTGCAAAGCCGCTTGCGGCTCCTGAGCGCGAGCGCCTTAAACAAGCCCCGGCCTGTTATCCGGCCGGGGTTTTGGCGTTTTTAAACATCAACCGAGAGCATCACTTTCGTCCGATGAACCAGTCGATGCTCGCGCCTAATAACACCCCTAAAATTCCCCCGACCTGCATCGGAATCAAGGTGCGGTGCCAGTGTAGTCCAAGAGCAAGGCCGACCAGCA
>CAMLNJ010000549.1 GCA_946481225.1 uncultured Verrucomicrobiota bacterium
AGATCGACGGTCGCATCCGCGGCCTTGCCCAGAACTGGGATTTCGACCGCATCGCGCGCATCGACCTCGCGATCCTCCGTATCGCGATCTTCGAGATGGTTCACCGCAAGGACATCCCGCCCGTGGTCTCGATCAACGAGGCGATCGACTTGTCGAAGCAGTTTTCCAACGCCGACGCCAAACGCTTCATCAACGGCATCCTCGACAAGCTCAAGGACCAGGTGGGCCGCGACGCTCGGAAAGTGACGTGATCTTTTAACCACGGAGGACACGGAGAGTCACGGAGGAGAAAAACTTCCGCTCCGGTTTTGCCTCCGTGGCCCTCTGTGACCTCCGTGGTTTAATATGTTCGGGCTTTTCAAGAAATTTAAGGATGGCCTCGCCAAGACCGTCGCCGCCATCGCCGGCAAGACGCGTTCGCTCTTTGGCGGGCGGAAGATCGACGCCTCGTCGCTCGAGGAACTCGAGGAGGCGCTCATCACGGCCGACTTCGGCGTCGAGACGACCAACGAGATCCTCGCCGAGATCAAGGAGGCCTACCGCAAGGACCCCGAGCTGAAGGGCAAGCAGGCCGCCGAGATCGGCGCCGCCGTGCTCACTCGCGCGCTCGGCGGAAGCGCCGGCGCGCCCGTGCTCGAAAAGCGACCGAACGGCATGCCCGCCGTGCTCGTGATGATCGGCGTCAACGGCTCCGGGAAAACCACCACGACCGCGAAGCTCGCCTGGGCCCTCCAGCAGCAGGGCAAGTCGGTGCTCGTGGCCGCCTGCGACACCTTCCGCGCCGCCGCCGTCGAGCAGCTCAAGACCTGGGCCGAGCGTCTCCAGCTCGACATCGTTTCCAGCCACACCGGCGCCGACGCCGCGGCCGTGGCCTACGACGCGCTTCAGGCCGGCAAGAGCCGCGGCAAGGACGTCGTCATCATCGACACCGCCGGCCGCCTGCACACGAAGAGCAACCTCATGGAGGAGCTCGCGAAGATCCGTCGCGTGTTGCAGAAGCTCGATCCGGCGGCGCCGCATTTTTCCTGGCTCGTCGTCGATGGTTCGCTCGGCAGCAACTCGATCGAGCAGGCGCGCGTGTTTCACCAGAGCTTCGGCCTGACCGGGCTCGTCGTCACCAAGCTGGACGGCACCAGCCGCGGCGGCGCGGTGGTCGGCATCTGGCGCGCGCTGAAGTTGCCGATCCACTACGTCGGCCTCGGCGAGCAAAAGGAAGACCTGCAGCCCTTCGATCCGGAGGCCTACGCCAAGGCGGTCTTCGGTCTCGACGCCTAAGCCTGACAATTCAGTCGAGCAGGTCGCGTCGAGGTGATCTGGCGGCACCTTTCAGTGGCGCTCTCCCAGCGAAATACCCTCCGGGTATTCCTCGGTCGCTTGCCTCTGAAATGCACTCGCCATCTCATCTCGCTGCTCCGCTTTCGGCTGAATTGTTACGCTAAGTCCGGAGGTCCTGTTCGACGCTCGCTCAGGCGGCGCCGGCGGCGGCGCTCCGCCACTTCCGCGGGGGCAGGGCGGCGAGCGCGATGAAGACCAGTTGCGCCGCCACGAACGCGAGGAGCCACCAGAAGGCCTGGTCCATGAACCCGTAGCTGTGCAGGCCCACGCCGAGCATGTTTACACCGAACCAGCTCCACGCGGTGATGACGTTGCCGAAGATCGCGAGGTTCATCAGGCCGCGCGCCCCGACCATGCCGGCGCGCCTGGCGTGCAGGATTAGGGCGCACCATAGCACGATCATCAGCGCGCCGTTTTCCTTCGGATCCCAGCCCCAGAACCGGCCCCAGGACTGGTCGGCCCAGATGCCCCCGAGCACCGTCCCGAGGAAGGTGAAGAAGGTCGCGAAGCACAGCGTGCCGTAGACCATCCGTTCGAGCGCGGCCGCCGTCGGGACGTCGAGCGAGCGGGTGAGCACGCCGCGGAAAACGTAGACCAGACCGAGAAAGCCGGCGAGAAACGCGGCCGAGTAGCCGGCGGTGACCGTCACGACGTGGGTGGCGAGCCAGAAGTTCGAATCGAGCACGGCGCGCATCATCTCGAGCGTGTCGCCGCCGAGCGAGAGATGGTGGGCGATCAGCAGGGTCGCGAATCCGATGAGGCCGCCGACGCAGGAGCCGATGGCGTTGCGATACACGCGTTCGAGCACGAGGCATAGCCCGACGGCGCCCCAGCCGACGAAGAGGGCGGAGGAGTAGAGGTTCGTGACCGGCGGGCGGTTCTCCAGCCACATCCGGGCGGCGATGCCGGCGCTGGTGAGTAGGAATGCGATGAACAGCAGGCGAAATCCGGCGCGGCCGAGCGCTCCGGGCCAGCGAAGCCACGAGACGACGGCGAGCAGGAAGGCGCCGACGTAAAGCAGCAGGCTGGTATAGAAGGGCTGGGCGGCGTTGAACCGCGCCTCGACGTCGGAGCGTGCGAGGTGGGCGGGCGCGAGGGTTTCGAGGCGCCGGCGGTAGTCGTGCGTGGCGCGGTTGAAGGCGGCGGCGTCCTGCGCGCGCCAGGCGAGACCGAGCGCGGCGTAGGTGATCAGCGCGGGATTGACGCGGCCCTCCGTCAGGCCGCTTTGCAGCGAGGCGCCGGCGCCTTTCCAGAGCGCGGAGTCCTCCGCCTTTTCTTCCGGCGGGATGGGCAGGAGATAGCCGAGCGATTCGAGAGTGGCGAAGATCCGGCCGAGCTCGGCAGCCTGTGCGGCGAGGGCGGTGTCGTGCGGGCGGCCCTGCCGCCGGCCCTCGCGCGCCTCGATGAGCGCGGGCAGGGTGGCGGGCAGCGCGCTCAAACGCTCGAGGAAATCGGGTTGCCCGGGCGGCACGAGGCTCGATTGCAGCCGCTGGTAAAGCACGATGTTGTCGCGGAGGCGGAGCGCGGCGCGCTGGAAATGCGTCCGCACGGGCGTCTCGACCTCGTCGGCCAGCCGCGCCTGTCGGTCGAGTTCATGCAAGGCCGGCAAGAGTTGTCGCATGGAGAAACGTTTGCCGCCCGCTCCCTTGT
>CAMLNJ010000550.1 GCA_946481225.1 uncultured Verrucomicrobiota bacterium
GGCGGCGCGCGTCAAGGCGCGTCGACGGACAGTGCCACAGAGAAGATACCGCCTGAGAGGAAACTCATGGGTAAGGGTGAAAAGGTGGGGTAAGAGCCCACCGCGCCGGCCGCGAGGCCGGCGGCAGGGTAAACCCCGTCCGGTGCAAGGCAAAATAGGCGACTGGGCGGCTCGTCCATTAGTCGCGGGTATGCCGCATTCCAAAGGTCGCGCGCGTCGGGCAACCGGCGCGCGCGGCACCGAGGAACCCGCTCGTCGTGAGACGGGCGTGGAGAGAAATGACCGTCGATCCGGCGTCGCAAGGCGCCGGGGGACATAATCCGGCTTATAGCTCCGGGATCAGATTATATTTCGGGTAAGAACGCTTTCGCGGCATGTGCGGCCGGCCGTTCCCGGAACGGCGAATAAGTCGGGCGTGTCCGGTCCTATGTGATTGGGGGAATATGCGGATGCGACTGCGTTGGGCGCGTTTCGGACACTGCGGTGGGTATATCCACGGCTCGGGCTCATGCCTGCGAAACTCCGCTTGCATGAGAGGGCTGTAGGACGAAGCTTACGGCGTCCTATTTCAGTTCTCAGCCCGTTAAAAAACTCCGTCCCTAAGTTACTGTGTCCGAAAATTCAGTTCGTCCGTCTATCCTTAGCCGCCTCCAAACCGCCGTAGTGCAGTGGATCGATTCAGATTACTGCCCCGATGGGGTGGAAAAAATGCGCAACGAGCCCGACAAGGTCGATTGGGTGCGCGTCATGCCCTTCGTGATCCTGCACCTGGGCTGCTTCGGCATCCTGTGGGTGGGTGTGAGCGCCTTCGCCGCGTGGGCGGCCGTGGCGCTCTATTTTCTCCGCATGTTCGCGGTGACGGGCATCTATCACCGCTACTTTTCGCACAAGACCTATTCCACGTCGCGCTTCGGCCAGTTTATCCTCGCGCTGTGGGGCGCCACGACGGTGCAACGCGGCGGTCTGTGGTGGGCTTACCATCATCGTCATCATCACCAGCACTCGGATGATCCGGAAGACGCGCACTCTCCGCATGTGCATGGCTTTCTTTGGTCGCACATCGGCTGGATCACCTCCCGTCGCAATTTCCCGACCGACTACTCGAAGGTGAAGGATTTGGCCAAGTTCCCCGAGCTCGTGTGGCTTAACCGCTTCGACCTCGTGGTGCCGATTCTCTACGCGTTGTCGATGTTCGGGCTGGGCGTGGCGTTGGAGCGTTGGGCGCCGGGGCTCGGCACCAATGGCCCGCAGATGCTCGTCTGGGGCTTCTTTGTCAGCACGACGGCCCTCTTCCACGGCACGGCCTGCATCAACTCCATGGCGCATCTCATGGGCAAGCGCCGCTTCAAGACCGAGGACGACTCGCGCAACAGCTTTATCCTCGCGATCATTTGCCTGGGCGAGGGCTGGCACAACAACCACCACCGCTACCAGAGCTGCACGCGCAACGGGTTTTACTGGTGGGAAATCGATCCCACCTACTACGGACTCAAGCTGCTTTCCTACACGGGCTTTATTTGGGGTTTGAAGTCGGTGCCGCAGTCCATCCTCGAGGAGGGCATGCACGCCGACCACCACAAGTCGATCGCCGCGGCGGAGCGTTCCGCGGCGCGCGCCGAAGAGGGTTCGCTCGTCTCTCCCTTGCGCACGGTGCTCCCGACCGCCGCCGCCATCGCGGTGGCCACGGCGACGGCGGCGCACAGCGAGTTGCCGAAGAAGGCGGACGGCCCGGCGATTCACAAGGATCTGAGCGGCGAGATGGTGAAACCGAACACGAACGCCGAGCCCGCCACGCAAGGCGACCTGCCCGTGGTCTGAGGTCGCGATTTTAAACCCGTAGGGCAAAGCCCGTCCCCGCTCGCTCGGGGACGGGCTTTTGTTTGAGCGGGAGGATGGTGACGGACGCCCCGGGCGTGGACAGGGAGCCGAAGCGCGCGGGACGATTTTCGCCGGAATTTTGTGCGATCGGAGGCGTGCGCGGGTGTAAGCCTTGTGCAAGCCCCGCCATGGATGATCTCACGCTGCTTCGTTGTTATGCCCGGAACCGAACCGTGACGAGGCGGCCTTTTCGGAATTGGTGCGCCGGCATGCGGATCTCGTCTATTCCGCGGCGCGCCGCCAAGTCGGCGACCATCACCGGGCGCAAGAGGTGACGCAAAGCGTCTTCCTCGCGCTCGCGCGCAAGGCCGGGGCGCTGGCCGAGCATCCGGTGCTCGCGGCCTGCGGCGCAGCCACAAAACTCGGCGCGGGGTTCACGTTGTTTTTTATGGGCAAAATGAGAATCGGCGCGGTGGCCGTGGCGGCCGCCGGGCTTGCGAGTCTGGCGACCTATCTTTCGCTGCGTCCGCAGAGCCCGGTTCCGGCGTCGATTCCGAGCAACGTTCGCGCCTCGGCGGAGGTAGTCCCGCGTCCGCCCGCGAACGCGGGTGACGACCGCGTCGCGAGACTCGAGCGGGATAGCGCGGACCTTCGCGCTCGCCTGGCCGAGGCCGCCGCGGAGTTGGAGAAACGCACCGCGGAGCTGGAACGCGCGAACAGGAAGCTGGCGGAACTGCGCCGTCCTCTGGCCCCCGGGAATACTCATATGTCGAGTTCGACCCTAAAGGCGACCACCAAGCCCGGGGAGGTCATCGTGACCGGCGGCTCGCGGATGGCGGACGGGAAACGGATGTTCGCTTTTGTGGACCCTCGGGTGATTCCGTTAACGAACAGAAAAGGCAGTCAGGTGGAGGTCGAAGCCAAGCTGATTGCTTTGCCTGACGAGTTCGTGAAGGAGCTCGGATTGGACAACCTGACCACCAGCGCGGCCAATACCCTTCAGCAGGGCGAAGTGTGGACCGCCGACGAGGTGGCGCGGGTGATGGAATGTCTTAAAAAAGACGCGCCGCCGGGCGCGGACATTGTTTCAACCCCGAAAGTGACGCTGCTCGCGGGAAACGCCGGCGAGATCGATGTCGGTCAGGAGAACGAACGCGGTGAATTCAG
>CAMLNJ010000551.1 GCA_946481225.1 uncultured Verrucomicrobiota bacterium
CGAGATCGGCGGGTTTGCCGGTGGCGGCGAGGGCCTTCAGGTAATCCGCGAGAAGGCGAGTGCTCGACTGGGCCTCGGCCGCGCTGGCTTCAAGGAGGTCGTAGAATTTTTCGTCTTTGCCGAAGAGTTTCTTGAGGGCGGAGAGCATGGAAAAGCGCGATGCTGTGACACCCGTGTAACAAAAGTAAACGGCCGGGTGCGGGAAAATTCCGATTCGCGCCGAAAAGAAGCGCGGATGCGGAGGTTTAGAAGCGAGGGAGCGCGCCGCTTCGGGACGGGGCGGCGCTCCTCGTTTAGGCGCTCCAGGCGAGGTTCCGGGTTTACGACCTCCCTTTATTCGGCGGGCGTCTGGGCGGCGGCGTGTTTTTTCTCCAAACGCGCGATCAGCTCGATGGCGATGGCGGTGAAATGGCGGGCCGCCTCGCCGTTGGGATTGACGGCGACGAGGGGGGCGCCGGCGTCGCCGGCGGCGCGGACCTCCGGGATCAGCGGCACTTGGCCGATCAGGGTGGTGCCGAGGCTGTCGGCGGTGAGCTGGCCGCCGCCTTCGCCGAAAAGCGTGTGACGGATGCCGGCGGGGTCGGTGAACCAGCTCATGTTTTCGGCGACGCCGAGGAGGGGGACGTTGACCTTTTGGAACATGAGGCCGCCCTTGCGAGCGACCTGGGTGGCGGCGGGCTGGGGCGTGGTGACGAGCACGGCGCCGTCGAGCGGAAGGGTTTGGACGAGGCTGAGCTGGGCGTCGCCCGTGCCGGGGGGGAGGTCGACGAGGAGGAGATCGAGGGGACCCCATTCCACGTTCTGCACGAACTGCTGGATGGTTTTCATGATCATGGGGCCGCGCCAGACGACGGGCGTGTTGTCGTCGACGAGGAAGCCCATGCTCATGACCTTCACGCCGTGGGCTTCGAGCGGGATGAGGCGAGAGGCCTCGCCTTGGCCGACGACGCCGGGGCGCTCGCCGTGGAGGCCGATCATGAGGGGCACGGAGGGGCCGTAGATGTCGCAATCCATGAGGCCGACGCGGCCGGGGCGGCCGAGCTTGGCGAGGTGGGCGGCGGCGGCGACGGCGAGGTTGACCGAGAAGGTGGACTTGCCGACGCCGCCCTTGCCGGAGGCGATGGCGACGGCGAATTTGGTGGTCTTGGGCGCGGCGTTGTTGCCGCCGAGGTTGCCGGCGCCGGGGGCGACCTTCGGGGCGGCGACGGAGATGTCGATGACGACGTCCTTCACCTCGGGCAGGGCGCGGAGGCAGTTTTCGACCTCCTTCTTCAAGTGGAGCGGGATCTTGTGGTCGGCGGTGGTGAGGGCGAGGGCGACGCGCGCGGTGCCGTCGATCAGCGCGGCGGATTTCACGAGCCCGAAGGACACGATGTCGCGGCTGAAGCCGGGGTATTTGACCTGTTTGAGGTGTTCCTTGATGGCGTCGGGTGTCATGGAAGAATAAAAGCCGGGAGGCGCGGGATTGGCGTTGAGCGGTCGAGTGGCGGCGTAAATAGAAGGGGCGTCAACGACGCTCATGTTCACCCGACTTTTTCCCCGGTTCAAATCGCTGTCCTTAATCGTCCTCGGCGCCCTCGTGGCGGCGGGGCTTGGCGCCCCGGTCGCCCACGCCCAACGCAATCTCGGCGATGTGGTGATCCAGGCCGACCTCAAGAACACGCCGATCCTCGTGAGCGGCGCGACGCCCGAGCTGAACTCGCTGGCGAACCAAGCTTTTAACGCGCACGGCGCGTTTCGGCGCCAGGCGCAGGGTTACGCCTACAAGGTCGATTTCGCGCCCGCGGGCGGAAACCAGGTGCAGGTGACGGTTACGCGGATGAACCGGGAGGTGAGCGTGGAGAAAACCGGCAAGGCCTCGGCCGCCCCGGCGAAACCGGCGACGGGCGCGGTGGTGTTGAGCCAAGTGGCCGGCGGGACCTCTTCGCGCAACGCGCTCCTCCGCGCGGCCGATCTCGCGGTGAAGGCCATGACGGGCAAGCCCGGGTTCTTCGCCTCGAAGCTGGCCTTTATCGGCGAGCGTTCGGGCAAGCCGGAGGTTTTCGTGGGCGACCTGTTCATGGGCGAGGTGAAGCAGATCACCAACGACAAGAATCTCGCGATGACCCCGCGCTGGTCGCCCGACGGCGGGCGGCTCATCTACACGAGCTATTTCCGCACCGGCTATCCGGACATCTTCGTGATGGATCTCGGTTCCTTGCAGCGGAACACCTTCGTGAGCTTCAAGGGCACGAACAGCGGCGCGCGTTTCAGCCCGAACGGCCAGAACGTCGCGATGGTGCTGTCCGGCGAGGGCAACCCCGAGATCTACGTCGGCAACGCGCAGGGCCGCCAGATCACGCGCAAGACCCGCACGACCGCGGTCGAGGCCTCGCCGAGCTTTTCGCCCGATGGTTCGCAGCTCATCTTCACCTCCGACGCGGCGGGCGGTCCGCAGCTTTATGTGATGCCCGCGGCGGGCGGCGCCGCGCGTCGTTTGCCGACGCGAATCAGCGGCTATTGCGCGGAGCCGGATTGGAGCAAGGCCGACCCGAGCAAGATCGCTTTCACCGCGCGCATCGGGCGCGGCTACCAGATCGCGGTGTATGACCTGAAGGGCGGCATCGCGAAGCAGGTTTCGAAGCAGCCGGCCGACGCCGTCGAGCCGAGCTGGCTGGCCGACGGCCGCCACGTCGTCTTCAGCAGCCGCTCCGCGGGCGCGAGCAGTCTTTGGATTTTGGATACGGAGAACGGCAAGGCCACCCAATTGACGCCCGCTTCCGCCGGCAAGTGCTCGCAGGCGAGCGTGCTCGATCCGCGCTGAGCCGTCACGATGCAGTCGAGAGGGTCGTATCGAGGTGATCTGACGGCGCATTTCAGTGGCTCCCTCCCTGCGAAATACACTCTGGGTATTCCTTGGTCGTTCGCCTCTGAAATGCGCTCGCCATCCCACCCCGCTACTCCGCCTTCGACTGAACCTAGAACCGGCGATAGCCGCGACTCAT
>CAMLNJ010000552.1 GCA_946481225.1 uncultured Verrucomicrobiota bacterium
AAGACGAAAATGGACGCCTTCGCCGCGCTCAAGGGCACGCTCAAGGACGGGCCGCAGGCGCTGCTCAATGCTTACCGCCTCTTCGACGAGATCGGCATCCTTCAATATCGCGTCTATCGCTATCCCTCGCTCCAGCGCGACACCGACACCCGCGACCAGGCCGTGAGCGCTCGCATGCAGCGCGTGCAGGCGCTCTTCGCCGAGTTCGGCACCGCGACGTCGTGGTTCACGCCCGAGCTCCTCGCCGTGCCCGAGGCTGCGGTGCGCGGCTGGATCGACGCCACGCCGGAGCTCGCGATCTACCGTTTCCCCATCCTCGACGCCTTCCGCCAACAGAAGCACGTCCTCGACGAGAAGGGTGAAAAACTCCTCTCCTTCGCGACCCGTTTCAACGAGACGCCGCAGTCTGTCTACTCCGAGCTCAGCACCTCCGACATCAAGTTCCCCACGATCAAGCTTGGGGACGGCCGCGAGGTGAAACTTTCCCCCGGCGCCTATCAGCAGCTGCTCACCACCAACCCGAACCAGGCCGAGCGGGCCAAGGCCTTCGACGCCTATCTCGGCACCTATGAGGCGACGAAGAACACCTATGCCGCCATCTACCGGGGCATCCTCGAGCGCGGCTGGTTCCTTTCCCAGGCGCGCGACTATCCCTCGACCATGCACCGGGCTCTCGACGGCAACGCGATCCCGACCGAGGTCTACACGACGCTCGTCGACACCGTTCGCGCCGGCACCGCGCCGCTCCAGCGCTACCTGCGCCTGCGCAAAAAGATCCTCGGGCTGGAAACCTATCACCTCTACGACGGCTTCGTGCCGCTCGTGAAGGACGACACCGTCTGGCCCTACCGGCCCGCGCGCGACCTCGTGATCGAGTCCGTCGCGCCTCTCGGAGCGGATTACCAGGCGAAGATGCGGCTGCTCCTCGAGCGCAACCGCATCGACGTCTACGAGAACGACGGCAAGCGCTCCGGCGCCTACTCCGCCGGCGTCTACGGCGTCGGCCCCTACGTGCTGATGAACTACAACGACACGCAGGACGCCCTCTTCACCTTCGCGCACGAGATGGGCCACGCGATGCACACCTTCCTTTCGGAGGAGACGCAGCCCTTCGTGACGAGCGACTACACGATCTTCGTCGCCGAGGTCGCCTCCACCACCAACGAGCGCCTCATGCTCGAGCACTTGCTCGCGAAAACGCAGGACCCGAAGGCTCGCTTCCTCTTTCTTCAGCACGCGATCGATTCCATCGTCGGCACCTTCTACACGCAGGTGCTTTTCGCGGATTTCGAGCGCCGCGCGCACGAGCGGATCGAGAAGGGCGAGCCGGTCACGGCCGACGCCTTGGGCGAGATCTACGGCGGCCTGCTCAAGGACTACTACGGCGACGCGGTGACGATCGACGACAAGTATCGCCTCACCTGGACGCGCATCCCGCACTTCTACAATTCTCCGTATTACGTTTATCAATACGCGACATGCTTCGCCTCCTCGGCGAAGCTTTATCGGGATATGTTCCAGGGTCCGGCGGAGGGCCGTCCGGCGGCGGTGGAGCGCTACCTGACGCTCCTGCGCAGCGGTGGAAACGACCACCCGATGGAGCAGCTCCGCAAGGCCGGCGTGGACCTGGCTAAGCGCGAAACCGTGCAAGCGGTGATCGACCAGATGGACGAGCTCGTCGCGCGCCTCGAGACCGAGGCGGAGAAGTTGCCGAAGGAGTAGCCCGCGCCGGGCGGAAAACAAAAGGCCGCCCCGGGCCGGGGCGGCCTTTGCCATGTCCGGACGTGCCTCGGGCCGCTCAGTCGCTGCGGCGCCGGGAGGCGGGTTCGGGGACGACGAACACGGCGAGGCCCGGGCCGCCGACGTCAACGCCCGCGCCGAGCCCGGCGGGCGGGTGCCGCTTGTGCCACATGACACGTGGCGTCACAGCGGCGTTACGCCGGACCAGGAGTTTAACAGTGCCGGGCTAGCGGCGGAGGCGCTCGACGTCTTTCGATGGATACCTTCCATCCATGCGCACCAAACTACACTCCTTGCTCGTCGGCGCGTCCTGCGCGCTGTTTCCGGTCTCCGTTTTCGCCCAGATGAATTTCACCGGTGGCGCCGAATTGGTCGGCGGTGGCGAGATCGTGTCCTTCGACTCCGCCAGCGGCAGCTTGCTCACCACGGTTTCCGACGGCGCCAGCCATCAGGTCGGCATCTATTCGCTGAGCTCGGGCGGCCAGCTCTCGAACTACCGGAGCATCGATCTGAGCACCGAGTTCGGCGCGAGCGGAACCTCGACCTTCAGCCTGAGCAGCGTCGTGGCCGACCCGCTCGTGCGTGGCTTCGGCGTCGCCACGCTGATTCCCACGGATCGTCTCAACACGGTCGGCAAGGTCGTGTTCTTCGACATCCCCAGCGGCAACCGTCTCGGCGCGCTTGATGTCGGCTACCACCCCGATTCGGTGAGTTTCACCTCCGACGGCTCGCGCCTGCTCGTGGCCAACGAGGCCGAGTTCGTCTCGACCTCGGGCACGCAGACCGCCGGCTCGGTGAGCGTGATCAGTCTCGCGGGCGTGACCAGCTCCGCCACCGCGGGCGCGCTGACCAACTCCGCGGTGACCGACGTGAATTTCTCCACCGGCCTCGCCGCGGGAGTAACCCTCGACGGCGTGCGCAACGCCCGTCTCGACACCACGCTGGTGAAGTCGCCCAACGCGCTCGACGTGGAGCCGGAATACGTGACTTCCGCCAACGGCAAGGCCTACGTGTCGCTTCAGGAGGGCAACGCCATCGCCGTGATCGATCTCGAGGGCGCCAACGCGAACAAGGTCACCGCCATCCACACACTTGGCGCGCAGACGGTGACCAACACCGACCTTTCCGACCGCGACGGCCCGGGCGCGACGGCGACGCCCAGCCTCACGCAGACGATCAAGGGCTTGCCGATGCCCGACACGATCAAGGCCTTCACCAAGGGCGGGCAGACCTACCTC